>CAKRHL010000041.1 GCA_934338765.1 uncultured Lachnospiraceae bacterium
GGACAAGAGATCCGGGGGTAAGCCGCTGGTATGAGGAACGCAGTATTCCGGTATACCATAACAGCCGTCTGGTGGAGCTTGCCAATCATAAATATAAAATGATGGCATATTTTCAGGAGCATTTACCGGAGGAGGTTTTAAAAGAAAAGTGGTGCCCGGCAACGGTTTTTCTGACGGATCCGGAACAAATGGGAAACATAAGCAATCGCAATATAGAAAATACAGAAATAGTGAAATGCTCCCCGGATCATATTGGTGCTGTTATACCGGAGGCATTGCAACATGGTGTGATCAAATCCGTATCCGGCCACGGAGGAAATGAAGTGTTTCTGCTGCAAGAGCAGAAAAAATGGGGAGACGTTCTGGCGGGACGGGAAGTGGTGATTCAGGAGAAGATTGAATGTCACAGCAGGGATCTGCGGGTATATGTGCTGGCCGGTGAGATTTACTGCGCCATGCTCAGGGAAGGAAAAAAGGATTTCCGGTCAAATTTCTCGCTGGGAGGCAGTGTCCGTGAAATGGAACTCACCACGGCACAGAGGGAATATATAGACTGTTTTATCAAGTGTCTGCCGGATCATTCTGCGGGAATGTACAGTATTGATTTCCTGCCGTTATCCGATGGCAGGCTGATCTTTGACGAGGTGGAGGAAATGGTGGGCTGCCGTATGCTTTATCAGTATACGGAGCATGATATTGTGAGGGACTATGTTGCATATCTCTCCGAAAAGTGTTGATTGTGTTTTTGGGGGAGAGTGTGATATAATGTGCGCGAAGGCAAAAGTGAACATAGTAATCAGCCAGATACCGGTGCTTACACCTGGTAACCGGCTAATTACTATGTGAACGCGCCCGCGAGTGAGGAAAAGCGGAGCTTTTTCGAACCTTTTGCCGAAGCGTTGCGAATTTGTGATGTTATATGAATATACGAATGGAGGACTAACATGAAGACTGATATTGAAATTGCACAGGAAGCAGTGATGAAACCGATTCAGGATGTGGCAGCACAGCTTGATATTCCGGCTGATGAGCTGGAGTTTTACGGAAAGTATAAGGCAAAGCTTTCGGATGAGCTGTGGGACCGCGTGAAGGATAAGCCGGACGGCAAGCTGATCCTGGTGACTGCAATTAATCCGACTCCGGCAGGAGAGGGAAAGACAACGACGACGGTTGGTCTCGGTCAGGCATTTGCAAAGCTTGGCAAGAAGGCTGTGATCGCCCTTCGTGAGCCATCCCTTGGACCTTGCTTTGGTATTAAGGGTGGAGCGGCCGGCGGCGGTTATGCACAGGTGGTACCGATGGAGGATCTCAATCTTCATTTTACCGGAGATTTCCATGCAATCACATCGGCCAACAATCTTCTGGCTGCGATGTTAGATAATCATATCAAGCAGGGCAATGCATTAAATATTGATACGAACCAGATCGTATGGAAGAGATGTATGGACATGAATGACCGCGTACTCCGTAACATCGTCGTTGGTCTGGGCCGACCGGTAGACGGTGTGGTACGTGAGGATCATTTCATTATATCAGTCGCTTCTGAGATCATGGCAATCCTCTGTCTGGCAGACAATATGAAGGATCTGAAGGAAAGACTGGGACGTATTATCGTTGCATACAATTATGATGGAGAACCCGTATATGCAAAGGATATTCAGGCGGTTGGTTCTATGGCTGCATTGTTAAAGGATGCCATCAAGCCGAACATCATCCAGACGGTGGAGAATACACCGGCTCTGGTACATGGTGGCCCGTTTGCCAATATCGCCCATGGCTGCAACAGCGTACGCGCTACCAAGACAGGTCTTAAGATCGCAGATTACTGCATTACCGAGGCAGGCTTTGGTGCTGACCTGGGAGCAGAGAAGTTTATGGATATCAAGTGCCGTATGGCAGGGCTGAAGCCGGACGCTGTTGTTCTGGTAGCCACGGTACGTGCATTGAAATACAACGGCGGTGTTGCCAAGGAGGATCTGGGAGCAGAGAATCTGGAGGCATTAAAGAAGGGCATTGCCAATCTGGAAAAGCATATTGAGAATGTATCAAAATTCGGTGTGCCATGTGTCGTAACATTAAACCGTTTTGTATCCGACACTGATGCAGAGCTGGCATTTGTCAAGGAGTTCTGCGAGGAGCGCGGATGTGATTTTGCCCTGTCTGAGGTATGGGAGAACGGTGGTGAGGGTGGTATCGCCCTGGCTGAGAAGGTGCTAAATACGCTGGAGAACAAGGAAAGCCACTATGCACCTCTGTATAAGGCAGAGCAGCCGATCAAGGATAAGATCGAGACGATCGCAAAGGAAATCTACGGAGCAGGAAGTGTCAGCTATGCACCTGCCGCATCTCAGGCAATCGCACGTTTGGAGAAGCTTGGTTACGGGGATCTGCCGGTATGTATGGCAAAGAATCAGTATTCTTTGTCTGACGATCCGAAGCTGCTTGGCTGTCCGAAGGATTTCCCAATCAATATCCGTGAGGTATATGTGTCTGCAGGCGCAGGATTTGTGGTAGCGATCACCGGTACGGTCATGACTATGCCGGGACTCCCGAAGCATCCGGCTGCAGAAGGCATTGATGTCAATGAGGACGGCATGATCACAGGATTGTTCTAAGGGGCATTTGGATATCGCAGACGACTTTTTGGATGATTAAACTGAATAATACAAATCTGGCACCATAAAAAATATAAAAACTGGCAGTTTTCATACTGTCAGTTTTTTTTTATCATATATGAGATCTTTAATGAGAAATACAAATGAAAGAAGGATTTTATTATGGCAAAAGAGACAACGACAGCAGCAGGGATAAATGTTGCAGAGACAGAGGCTTCACGCAGCAAGACCATTGAGATCACAATGGCGGCGTTATTTATCGCATTGACTTATGTGGCAACGGCATTTATTAATGTACGTATTCCGTTTCTGGCAGCGAATGGTGGTCTGATCCATCTGGGCAATATCCCTCTTTTTGTAGCTGCAGCAATTTATGGCAAGAGAACCGGTGCTTTGGCAGGTGCATTTGGTATGGGACTGTTTGATCTGACCTCCGGCTGGGTTTCATGGGCTCCGTTTACCTTTGTGATCTGTGGTCTGATCGGTTTTGCATTTGCAGCAGTGGCAGGAAAGAAAGCAGGAAAGGGACGTTTGATCCTGGCTGTTTTTGTGGCAGCGATTATTAAGGTTGTCGGTTATTATATCGCAGAGATCATTCTTTATGGAAGTTTTGTGGCACCGGTGACATCGATTCCGGGTAATCTGGTACAGATCTTTGTTGCAGGACTGATCGCAGTTCCTATCATTCTGGTGCTGCAGAAGGTACTCCATAATTAGTATGTCTGTGAATGACAGCATTATTTTGAAAATTAATAAGATAGGAAATACGAAAAAGGGCAGGCACAGATTTTTCTGTGGCTGCCTCTTCGTGAAAAATATAAAATAGCGAGAAAGGAACAGGGATTGCTATGAAAACATTAGAGAATACTTCCATTAAAATTATGACTCCGGGGCCGACACAGGTGGCGGACAGCGTGTATCATGCCAGAAGCTTACGGACTACCAATCCGGATCTGGATCCGGCATTTTATGATTTTTACCGGGACACCTGCCGTCTGTTTGGCAGTCTGATCCATACGGAGAATGAATGCTTTATCCTGGGAGGGGAGGGAATCCTTGGATTGGAGGCAGCATGCGCTTCTCTTACAGAGCCGGGAGACCGTGTTCTTGTGATTGACAATGGAATCTTTGGAAAAGGCTTTGCTGATTTTGTGTCCATGTATCAGGGAGATCCGGTGACATGGTCTTTGGACTATCACAATCCATTATCTCCGGAAAAGCTTCGTGATTATCTGGAGAAGGATCATGATTTTAAATACGCGACTCTGGTACACAGTGATACTCCAAGCGGTCTGTTAAATCCGGTGGAAAAGCTGTGCCCGATCCTGAAGGAGTATGGTATTTTGACCGTAGTAGATTCCGTGACGGGTATGTTTGCGGATGAACTGGACGTAGATGCGGCTCAGATCGATATTGTCTGTGGCGGTTCCCAGAAGGCATTGTCAGCACCTCCGGGACTTACTATGGTGGCAGTCAGTCCGGCTGCGTTCAAGGCGATGCATGAGAGAAAGACGCCGATCCGTTCATTTTATGCCAATCTTCTGACCTTTGAGAATTATTATAAGGATCAATGGTTCCCGTACACTATGCCGGTCAGTGATATTATGGGACTTAGACAGGCTCTGGAGAATGTAGCGGCAGATCCGGAGCACCTGAAGCGTCATGCAAAGATTGCGGAAGCAACCAGAAAGGCATTGACAGAAGCAGGCCTTACGTTGTATCTTGAAAGTGGCTTTGCATCCTCTGTTACGGTATTTTATGTGCCGGAGGGAATGAAAGCACAGGATATTTTGAATACAATGGTAGAAAAGCACCATATTATGATCGCGGGCTGCTTTGATGTGCTTGCGGGTAAGGTGATCCGGATTGGTCATATGGGAAATAATGCCAATGAAGCGGATATGACGGAGACATTACAGGCTTTGGCACAGACAATGAGGGAGCTTGGCTTTGATGTGAAAGCAGACCCGGCAGAAAGCTTTCAGACATATATGAAATAAATCACAGGTGCTGATCATGGAAAGGGTTAGGTCGTTTATATGAAACAGCTGAAGGAAGATCTGAAAAACCAGAAATTTCATCCGGTATATCTTCTGTATGGAGAGGAAGATTATCTGAAAAGAATGTATCGTGACAGACTGAAAAAAGCAGTACTGGGCGATGGGGATGAGATGAATTATTCCTATTTCGAGGGGAAGGATATTGATTTTCCCACTCTGAGGGAGGCGGCTGATACACTTCCTTTTTTCAACGACCGGCGGATCATTATTATAGAAAACAGCAGACTGTTCAAAAATGCATCAGAGATGGCGGATTATCTGCCGACAATGCCGGATACAACCGTGATGGTGTTTGTGGAGAAGGAGCTTGACAAGCGTAACAAGCTTTATAAGTATGTCAATAAAAATGGTCTTGCCGTGGAAATGAATACCATGACGGAACGGGAGCTGAAGGCATGGATCGCCGTCCTTTTGAAACAAAATGGCAGAAAGATCCAGGAGAGCACGGCTTCCTATCTGCTGGAGCAGATCGATAATTCCATGACCAATGTGAAAAATGAGATCGATAAGCTGGTCGCATATACGGAAGGCAGGGATGTGATCAAACCGGAGGATATTGACACAGTGTGCAGTATCCAGATCAATGGCAGGATCTTTCAGATGATGGATGCAGTGGCATCAGGAGACCGGTGGGGGATGCTGCATCTGTATCATGATCTGTTGGCACTCCGGGAGAATCCCATGTCTATTTTGTACCTTTTAACACGTCATTTTAATATACTTCTTCAGATCCGGGATATGTCCGGAAAATATGACAGGACAGAGATGGCCAGAAAGGCCGGGGTGCCGCCTTTTGCGGTAGGAAAATACCAGTCACAGTGCCGCAGATTTTCTGCCAGAAAGCTGAAAGCTATGTTGGAGGCCTGCATAGAGACGGAGTATCAGTTTAAGCGGGGCAATATTGGAGACCAGCTGGGACTGGAGCTTTTGCTGGTTTCATTCTCGCAGATATAATAAAAATAAAAAATGGAAAAAATTTAAAAATAATAGTTGACAATCACATATAAAGATGATAATATACTATTCGTGCTTGCGAGAGAAACACGCAGGCAGATATGCGGAAGTGCTGGAATTGGCAGACAGGCTAGATTCAGGTTCTAGTTCGGATTTCCGAGTGAGGGTTCAAGTCCCTTCTTCCGCATTATATATTTTGCTTAGAGAAACCTTTCGGAGGTTTCTTTTTTTAGTGTATAGGAAAATGCTTGTAACATAGTGTAAATCAAGGGCAAAACGCTGGTTTTGCCCTTTTTGATTATCAGAAAAGTTCTTTTACTTATTTATGTGTTTTGTGTGAATTCGGAATAATTTCTTGACTTCTCTTATATTTTCGGTAGAATAGAAGATAGCGTTTTATTTTTTAACGTGATAATTACCGAGTGGAGGAGTAAACATGAATTCATCAAAAAAAATCATGAACAAGCAGAGCAATGAGAATGAAAAAGCATCATCTCAGGTATCTGCAGCAAAGGGAAATAAGAGGTTATCCGAGGGCGGATTTAGTGATACCAAAAAGATTGTGATCGGTGCAATCTGCGCCGTCATCGTTCTGGTATTGTGCATTGGCGTAGGTATTCAGCAGTTTCAGCCAAAGGTTGTATTAAAGATCAACAATACAAAGCTGACCATGGAGGATATGATGTATCCGATCTATGAGCGTGAGAGCGCATATCTTCCATATGACGAGATGTATCAGATGTACACCGGAAAGTCTGTTTGGGAAAACAATTACATGGGAACAGACAGAAATGTTGATTCTTCTGCTACCAATGCAACCGGTATTAAGCAGGAGGTTATCGACACGGAGACAGAGTACGAGATCCTTTATCAGGAGGCCAAGAAGGCAGGATATAAGCTCAGTGCTGATGACAAGAAGGAAGTACAGGAAGAGGTAGCTAAGGAGTTAAAGGGACTTTCCTTTACACAGAAGCTTCGTCTCAATATTTCCAAGAGTAAGCTGACAAAGCGTTTTGAGCTTCGTAAGCTGGCTGACAATTATAAGGATGCTGAGACAAAGGAGTTAGACAAGACAGTAGACGAGAAGGCTGCTGTTAAGGATATTTCCAAAAAGGATTACAGAGAGTACAAAGTACAGTGCTATGCATTCTCTACATCTACCACGGACTCTGACGGCAACAGCAAAAAGTTATCTGACAGCAAGAAGAACGAGCTGACAAAGGAGCTGGAGGATTTATATAAGAAGGCTGCAGATGCCAAGGATTTTTCTAAACTTCTGGGTGATAACAGCAAGTCGGATATCAAATTTTCCGATACAAACTTCACGGAGAAGGATGGCTGGAACATGGTAACAGACGAAAAGCTCCTGAAGCAGATCAAAGCAATGAAGAAGGATGAGATATCCAAGATCATTAAGGATGAGAAGAGTGGATATGTTCTTTTCGTTAAGATGGTAGACAACAACTCACAGGACAGCTATAAAAAGGCTTGCGATTCTGCCATTACTTCTGCACAGAATGATGCTTATGATAAATGGTATCAGGGCATCCTTGAAAATTATAAAGTATCAACCAACTCTGATGTATGGGATGATGTGACAATCGGTTCTGTAACTACAGATATTGTTACTGCTGCTGATCTGGAGAAGATGAAGAGTGATTCTTCTGATGCAACATCCGGTAAATAATGAAATATTACGGCATGCATTTTGTTCGGCGTTGTTCACAAACAGGAGGAAAAGATGGGACAGGTTAAAAGAATTTATGTGGAGAAAAAAGCTCCTTATGCAGTTCGTGCAAAAGAACTGAAGGAGGAAGTGAGACAGTATCTTGGTATTACTGCTTTACGTAACGTAAGAGTTTTAATACGTTACGATGTGGAAAATCTTAGCGATGCCACATATCAGCAGGCATTGATGACGGTGTTTTCAGAGCCGCCTGTGGATGACTGTTATGAGGAGACATTTGACGTGGATCCGGATGCATTCTGCTTTTCGGTAGAGTATCTGCCGGGACAGTTTGATCAGAGAGCGGATTCTGCGGAGCAGTGTGTGAAGCTCTTAAATGAGAAGGAGGATCCGGTCATCCGTTCTGCAACTACGTATGTATTTGAGGGAGAGATCAACGAGGAAGACCGCACAAGGATCAAGGAGTACTGCATCAATCCGGTGGATTCCAGAGAGACCGATGAAAAGAAGCCGGATACACTGGTCCAGCAGTTTGATGAGCCTGCGGATGTGGCAATTTTTGACGGTTTCCAGAGCATGCCTGAGCCAGAGTTAAAGGAGCTTTATGATTCCCTGAATCTGGCAATGACCTTTAAGGATTTCCTGCATATCCAGAAGTATTTTGCAGGAGAGGAGAAGCGTGATCCGTCTGTGACAGAGATCCGTGTACTGGATACTTACTGGTCTGATCACTGCCGTCATACCACATTCCTCACCGAGTTAAAAAATGTTACCTTTGATGACGGATATTATAAGAAACCGATCGAGGATACATATCAGGAATATTACGCAGCCCATAAGGAGATGTTTGCAGGCAGAGATGACAAGTTTGTTTCTCTGATGGATATTGCACTTCTGGCAATGCGTCAGTTGAAGAAGGCCGGCAAGCTGGACGATATGGAGGAGTCAGATGAGATCAACGCCTGCTCTATCGTTGTTCCTGTTGAGATTGACGGAAAGGAAGAGGAGTGGCTTGTATTTTTTAAGAACGAGACACACAATCATCCGACAGAGATTGAGCCGTTTGGTGGCGCTGCAACATGTCTTGGTGGTGCGATCCGTGATCCGTTGTCAGGCAGAGGCTATGTATATCAGGCAATGCGTGTGACCGGCGCTGCTGATCCGACCGTTTCCATGAAGGATACCCTTCCGGGTAAACTGCCACAGCGTAAGATCACGACAGGTGCTGCTCATGGATACAGTTCATATGGTAACCAGATCGGTCTTGCAACCGGACTGGTCAATGAGGTTTATCATCCGAATTATGTAGCAAAGCGTATGGAGATCGGTGCTGTTATGGGAGCTGCTCCGAGACGCAATGTAATTCGTGAAAACAGTGATCCGGGCGACATTATCATTCTTCTGGGTGGACGTACCGGACGTGATGGTATCGGTGGTGCGACGGGTTCCTCCAAGGCCCATACCACAAAGTCCATTGATGTCTGCGGTGCAGAGGTACAGAAGGGTAATGCTCCGACTGAGCGAAAGATCCAGCGCCTGTTCCGTCGTCAGGAGGTCAGCTCCATTATTAAGAAGTGTAACGATTTCGGTGCCGGCGGCGTGTCTGTAGCCATTGGTGAGCTGGCAGACGGTCTGGAGGTCAATCTGGACAAGGTGCCAAAGAAATATGCCGGACTGGACGGCACAGAGCTTGCGATTTCTGAGTCCCAGGAGCGTATGGCAGTTGTTGTTGCCAAGTCCGATGTGGATAAAATGCTTGATTTTGCAGCAGAGGAAAATCTCGAAGCAGTTGTTGTTGCTGAGGTTACAGAAAGCCCACGCCTTGTACTGAAGTGGAGAGGTAAGACCATCGTAGATATCTCCAGAGCATTCCTTGATACCAATGGTGCTCATCAGGAGACCGATGTCGAAGTGACAATGCCGGATCAGGACAAAAACTACTTCCGGGAGAAGAAGGACACAAGAGATCTGAAGCGTGCATGGTTAGATACCCTGCGTGACCTGAATGTCTGCTCCCAGAAGGGACTTGTGGAGATGTTTGACAGCTCCATCGGTGCGTCTACCGTGACGATGCCATATGGTGGAAAGACACAGCATACACCGATCCAGACCATGATCGCAAAGCTTCCGGTGCTGGAGGGCAAATGCGATACCGTTACTATGATGAGTTATGGTATGGATCCGTATCTTACAAGCTGGAGTCCATATCATGGAGCAGTTTATGCCGTAATCTCATCTGTTGCCAAGATCGTTGCTTCCGGTGGAGATTACAGCAAGATCCGCTTTACATTCCAGGAGTATTTCAGACGTCTCGGAACAGATCCGAAGCGCTGGGGTGAGCCGATGGCAGCCCTCTTAGGTGCTTATGATGCACAGATGAAGCTGGGACTTCCATCTATCGGTGGAAAGGACAGTATGTCCGGTACCTTCAATGATATTGATGTACCACCGACATTATGCTCCTTTGCTGTTGATGTGGCTACATTGCAGGATGTTGTCAGCCCGGAGCTGAAAAAGGCAGGCAATGTTCTTGTGAAGTTTGATATTGAGAAGGATGAGTTTGACCTTCCTGTATATTCTCAGATGATGAGTCTCTATGCAGACATTACAAAGCTGATCCATGAGAAGAAGATCGCTTCTGCATATGCCGTTGGATTTGGCGGTATCTGCGAGGCTGTCAGTAAGATGGCATTTGGTAACGAGTTTGGTGTTACATTAAATGATCAGCTTTCCATTGACGAGCTGTTTGCAAAGGATTATGGTTCTATTATCGTTGAGATGGATCCGGAGGATTATGCGGCATGTAAGCTTGCAGGCAAAGAGATCGGTACCGTAACAGAGCAGCCAAACTTTGTGGCAGGTACCACATCTATTTCCATGAAGGAAGCATATGAAGCATGGACCGGACGTCTGGAGGAAGTATTCCCAACCAGATCCGGTGTGGAGCAGAAGCAGCTTGAAGATACCCTGTTTGATGCAAAGCAGGTTTATACAGCACAGAGAAAGCTGGCAAGACCAAAGGTATTTATCCCGGTATTTCCTGGTACAAACTGCGAGTATGACACCACAAAGGCGTTTGAGCAGGCAGGAGCAGAGGTAGAGACATTAGTATTTAAGAATATGACAGAGGGACAGATCGTAGAGTCTGTCAATGCCTTTGAAAAAGCGATCAGAGAGAGCCAGATCCTGATGTTCTCCGGCGGATTCAGCGCCGGTGATGAGCCGGATGGTTCTGCGAAGTTTATTGCATCTATTTTTAGAAATCCAAAGATCATGGATGCCGTGCATGATCTGCTGCAGCAGAGAGACGGTCTTGCACTTGGTATCTGTAACGGATTCCAGGCATTGATCAAGCTGGGTCTTGTACCATATGGTGAGATCAAGCCGCAGACAGCAGGAGCACCGACTCTGACAACCAACAGCATTGGACGTCATATCTCCAAGTCTGTCTATACAAAGGTAGTAACTAATAAGTCTCCATGGCTGATGCGTGCAGAGCTTGGTGGTGTATATGCAATCCCTGCTTCTCACGGTGAAGGTCGTTTCGTTGCACCGGAGAATGTGATCAGGGAACTCTTTGCCAATGGTCAGGTAGCAACACGTTACGTGGATCTGCAGGGCAATCCGACCATGGACGAGGAATTTAATCCAAACGGCTCCTATGCGGCTATTGAGGGTATTACCAGTCCGGACGGAAGAGTTCTCGGTAAGATGGCTCATTCCGAGCGTATTGGTGATGGTGTGGCTGTCAATATTTACGGCAACCAGAACCAGCATATCTTTGAATCCGGTGTGTCATATTTTAAGTAAAATGATGGTCAAATCGGAGAAGATTTTGTGTAAAAAAAATAAATATAAAAAAATTAAAAAAAGTGGTTGACAAATCATACGCTTTCCGATAGAATACTACTTGTGCTTGAGACAAGCGGTTGTCGGAAAGCGAAATGCACGAGTGGCTCAGTGGTGGAGTATCGCCTTGCCAAGGCGAGGGTCGCGGGTTCGAATCCCGTCTCGTGCTTGCTGTATTACAGCAGACAATTACATAATATTTCAATCATCTGATTGAGGAAATGCACGAGTGGCTCAGTGGTGGAGTATCGCCTTGCCAAGGCGAGGGTCGCGGGTTCGAATCCCGTCTCGTGCTTTTTTTGTACCCAAAAACAAGGTGTGATGTTTATAGAAGTTTTAGAAATATTTTTATTTTAATTCATTGCATTTTCTCTGTTTGCTAGTATGATTAAATTAAGAAATAATTATAGTGATTTATTGATATGGAGGTGCCGTATGCGGGATTGGTTTCGCCGGTTTATGCAGGGACGTTATGGAGTAGACCACTTTTCTCATTTTTTGGTAATATTAGCGTTTCTTTTAATGTTTATTCAGTTGTTTATACATCATGATGTGCTTCGACTGATCATCAGTGTTCTGGTTATGGTTATTCTGATCTTTTCCTACTACAGGACATTTTCCAGAAATCATTATCAGAGATACCGGGAGAATGAATGGTATTTAAAATACCACAACCGTGTGAAGTATTTCTTTAGCCGAGAGCGGAATAATATGCAGCAGAGAAAGACACACAGGATCTTCCGCTGCCCAAATTGTGGACAGAGTATCCGTGTACCTAAGGGGAAAGGAAAGATTGCGATCACTTGTCCTATGTGTAAGACGGAGTTCATCAAAAAAAGTTAAAGGAAGATGTCATGTTTGGGTATGTCATTCCCAATAAGGGAGAACTAAAGGTCAGGGAGCTGGAGGAATATCAGGGGTGGTATTGCGGTCTTTGCAGGTGTCTGCAGAAAGATTATGGATTTTCCGGCAGATTATCGTTAAACTATGATATGACGTTTCTGGCGATGTTATTGTCTTCTTTATATGATGTGGATAAAAGGAGTACCTGTGGAGGTTGTGTGATACATCCGTTTCGCAGGAGAACGAAATACGATACGGTTTATGTATCCTATGCAGCGGCAATGAACATTCTTTTGACATATTATAAATGTCTGGATGACTGGGAGGATGATCGTGATCTTATACGGGGAGCGTATGGTACAGTGCTGCATCCGGCAGGCAGACGGGTTAGCGAACGGTATCAGGAAAAGGCAGAGATCATAAAGCAGTGTCTGGAGGAGCTGAAACAGGCTGAGCTTCGTAAAGAGACAGATTTAGATATTATTTCCGGGATATTTGGCCGGATCTGCGGGACATTGTTTGCGCCGGAGAGGGATATCTGGTATCAGGATCTGTATCACATGGGATTTTATCTTGGAAAATATATTTATCTTTTGGATGCATGGGATGATCTGCAGGAGGACTTTCGAAAGGGCAGCTATAATCCGTTTTTGGAGGAGGACAGGCAGATACAGGATATCGAGCAGGAAAAGGACAGCCGGAGGAAGCAGGTCAGACAGATCCTTACAGAGATGATATCCAGAGCCTGTTATCATTTTGAGAGGCTTCCGGTGGTAGAGAATGTGGAGATTTTGCGCAATATATTATATTCCGGGGTCTGGACAAAGTTTGATCCACAGAACAACAGAATGGATAAAAAGGAATGGAGAGAGGAAGGATGATCGATCCGTATCAGGTTTTAGGAGTGCCAAGAAATGCCTCTGACAGCGAGATCAAAAAAGCATATCGTACGCTGAGCCGGAAATATCATCCGGATGCCAATATTAATAATCCCCATAAAGAGGAAGCGGAGGAGAAGTTTAAGGAGCTGCAGCAGGCATACCAGCAGATCATTAATGAGAGAGAGCATGGTGGTTCCGGATATGGAGGATTTCAGGGATTTGATGGCGGATTTCGGGCAGAAGGGCAGAGTGAGGAGTATATGATGCACTTGAAATCTGCGGCAATCTATATTCAAAACCATTATTATAATGATGCGATCAATGTACTGAATCAGATGCAGGAAAGAACCGGACAATGGTATTATCTCAGTGCCGTAGCCAATATGGGATTGGGAAATAATCTCATGGCGCTGGAGTATGCCAGACAGGCTGTGATGCAGGAACCGTATAATCAGCAGTATCAGCAGCTGGTACGTGTGTTGGAGTCCGGAGGAACCTGGTATCAGGGGATGCAGCGGAATTACCAGCCGGTATCCGGCTGTAACTCAGATCTTTGTATGTATCTTTGCATCGGGGATATGTTTTGCAATCTCTGCTTTGGCGGAGGATATTACTGCTAATGCAGCATGATACAAACAATGAATTTGTGTTTGCGGGATGAGAAAGGAATGTTGGATCAGTATGAGAGAAATGCGATTTAAGATGGAGCGTCCGGGGCTGGTCAAGGCCGGTGACGCTGTCAATGTTACGGAAAAGAAAACAGCATTAAATTACAGTTACATTATTAACCCGGCAGTGGCGATGTCCGGCTGTTATAAGCTGCCACAGCGTCTGAAAACCCTGGATGGTGTAGTGAAAGATGTAGAGAAGACAGAGAGGGGATATTACGTGATCGTGGAGTTTGATGAGGATCCGGTAGAAGAATAAAGGAGGAATGCAGAAAGATGATTACATTTGAGAGAACATCTGTGATGAACCTGGAAAATGCCATGCGTGGCGCCAGAAATCCATTAAACAGCTGGGCGAGAAGTGACAGCTATGTGAATGATAAGGGAGAGTTTATTTTTGGGGAAAATGACCTGCAGCTGGCCAAAAGATTATGTCAGGCGGGGAACGACCACCGCAAATTTATCCGCCAGATCTTTATTACGGTGGATATTACCGCACCGATTTACTGGTGGAAAGAGTATGATACTTACAAGGTTGGTACGGTAGCCAATTCCACAAGTACCATGCACAAGATCCACAGCAAGCCTTTTGAAAGAGCAGATTTCAGTATGGATCATATGGTGCCGGAGGCAGAGGCGCAGATGGATCAGATGATCGATTGTCTGGAGCAGATACGTCTCAAATATATGGAGACAAAGGATAAGGCTCTCTGGTACAGCATGATCCAGCTTTTGCCGGAAAGCTATCACCAGATGAGGACATGTACCATGTCCTATGAAAATGCGATCGCGATGTACCGTGCCCGTCATGGTCATAAGCTGCAGGAATGGCACACCTTCTGTAACTGGGTTTGTGAGCTTCCGTATTTCCAGGAGCTTTTCCCGGAGGCTGTAGAGGTATAA
>CAKRHL010000042.1 GCA_934338765.1 uncultured Lachnospiraceae bacterium
ATTATGATCAAAATCGATGCAATTATTAATGAAGATAAAATGGAGGATGTAAAGGATGCCCTTCAGCAGCTGCAGGTCCATGGAATGACTATCTCGCAGGTTATGGGCTGCGGTACCCAGATGGGATATAAGGAAAAGATCAGAGGCTATGATGTGGATATTAATCTCCTGCCTAAGGTTAAGTTTGAAATTGTTGTTTCCAGTCAGGAGTGGGCAAAACGTACGGTGGATGCCATCTGCCGCACGGCCCAGACCGGAGAGCACGGGGATGGCAAGATCTTTGTCTATGAGCTGATGGATGTTGTCCGGATCCGTACCGGGGAGCATGGACCAAAGGCGGTGTGGGCTGCGGATCAGACCGAATAAAGTGTGAGAAGGAATTACTAAAAAGTGGCAGCCTGCATTTTTGCAGGCTGCCACGAATTATTTTATCACTGGGTGGTAAGGCTTTTAGAATTAAGGGTGCCCCATGGTTATTTGGCATAAATGATGGAGACATCTTTTCCGGCAGATACATTTTCTTCGTTCAGCAGTGGATTGTTTGACAGATCCAGGGAAGTGATGGCGTTTACACTGCATTTCAGGGGAGAGAGAGCGGTGTTGTAGGAGACATCCAGACTTGTTAACTGGTTTTCGCTACAGTCCAGTATTCGCAGCATTTTATTCTGTGATAAATCCAGAGAGGTAATGCCGCAGGCATAGCAATAAAGGGTGTCAAGCTCCGGATTTTGTGAGACGTCCAAAGAAGTGATATTGGGTGCTTCGTAAAGGCACAGGGAGTTTAACTTTGGGCATGCGGAGATATCCAGACTGGTCAAAGGAATGTTGTCGCAGTTGATACTTTTCAGCTCCGATAGTGTGGAAAGGTCAATATGAGTCAGCTTTGTCTCGGAGATACGCAGATCCAGCAGATGTGTATTGTTGGTTACATCCAGCTCCGTCAGAGGAAGGTAGCAGACATTCAGGAGTGTTAATTCCGTATTGCCGGTAACATCAATCTCTGAAATCCCGTTAGAACTGCAGTCAAGTACTTCCAGCTTTGGACTGTGTGACACATCCAGGGAAGAGATCAGGTTGTTGCCGCAGGTAAGGTTTGTCAGAGACGGCTGACCGGATACATCGAGTGATGTGAGCTTATTTTGATCGCACATCAGAACTTCCAATTCTGTATTATTGCTGATATCCAGATTTGTAAGCTGGTTTTCCTCGCAGTACAGATTGGTCAATTGATCATTTCCTGAGATATCAAGAGCGCTCAGATTATTTTGTGTGCAATCCAGAGATGATAACAGGGGATTGTTGGAAACATCAACTGTATCAAGCTCATTGTCACGGACTGACAGGGTATGGAGCTTCGGATTTTGTGAAACATCGATCCCGGAGATCAGGTTATAATCGCAGTTGATCTGCAAAAGCTCCGGCAGCATCGTGACATCCACCTGAGAGATCTTATTCATGGTACAGTCTAAATAATCAAGCTTGACATTTTTAGATAGATCAAGCTTAGAGATCAGGTTATATCCGCAATCCAGAGTTTTCAGACTGACGTTGCCGGTGACATCGATCTGGGAGAGCTGGTTGCTTGAAACATCCAGATATTCGGCCTCGGTGTTTGCGGATGTATTGACAGAGGTAAGGTTATTATTTGACAGACCGATACTTTTGAGTGCCGGCAGTCCGCTTAAGTCAAGAGTTCCACGAAGTTCACTGTAGTTCCAGTCGATGCCGGTAAGACGTCCCTCGCTCCATTCATATTGACTGGAATCCGGATCGGCATTGACAAGGGCTCCCAAAGCAGTCTGCTGTTCTACCAGCTGCTTTAAGGCTGCCAGATCCTGTTCGTTTTTGGCTGGAACGGGATCGGTTGGAACCGGATCATCAGGAGATAAGGTATATACCGGTTCGTCAGGATTCCCCGGCTTTGCTGTGGATAACCCGCCATTTGAGGCAGGAGCTGCCGGTGATGATTTTGGAGCAGAGGACGGTTTTGTACTTGCTGCCGGAGTGGCAGACGGGGTTACGCTTACCGCAGGTGTGGCTGTTACCTTTTTGGCGGCAAGAACAGTAACCTTACAGATATATTTCTTCTTGCCGATCTTTGCCTGCACCTTTGCAGAGCCCTTTTTTACTCCCTTGATGACAACGCTCTTTTTCTTTTTGGCAGAGAGCCGGATATTTTTTTTGCCGGCAGTGACTGACCATTTAACGCGTTTGTTGTTGTTTTTCAGGCGCAGGATCACCTTTTTGCCTACCCGGACCTCGGTGTGACCGGACATAGACACCTTTTGGGCGGCGGAGCCGGTGGCCGGAGCGGTCATGCTGCTGATCACCATTGCGGCGGTCAGCACGATCGACAGGCATTTTGTCTTGTGTGATTTCTTCATTTTCATAAACATCTCCTTTGTTATGTAGTATTGTGTAACCTCTATAAGATATTTTAATGAATAACCGGACATTTGACAATGCATTTTCCATATTAAGTTTGTTGATAATAATTCCAATATTTTTTGGTAGCATTTTAGGAAAAATACATGTATAATAGAATATATGACTCAAATTTGATACACAGGTGTAAATAAAATTGGGGGCTGATGGAGATGGTATTTGTAACAGGCGATACTCACGGCGATTGGAAAAGCAGATTGAACCGCTATGTTTTTCCGGAGGGAGTGGAGCTGACGAAGGATGATTATGTAATTGTCTGTGGAGATTTTGGCATATGGGATGACAGTCCCAGAGAGCATGCCAATCTGGACTGGTTAGAGAATAAGAAGTTCACCACGCTTTTTGTGGCGGGCAATCATAGCAATTACGATATATTAGACAATCTTCCGGTGGAGGAGTGGCATGGAGGCAAGGTCAATTTTATCCGGCCTTCCGTCATTCATTTGATGCGGGGACAGATTTTCGATATTAATGACAGAAGCTTTTTTACCTTTGGCGGAGCAAGCTGCCATGATATTCCGGATGGTGTGCTGGAGCCGGACGATGAGAGGATTGAGAACTGGTACAAGATGCGCAAGATGTTCCGGATCAATCATCTGTCCTGGTGGGAGAGAGAGCTTCCCTCCGAGGAGGAGATGGAGGAAGGACTTAAGAATCTCGCAGCTCACGACCATAAGGTAGATTATATCATTACCCATAGTCCATGTTCCTCTATTCTGGAGCAGATGGATGGGTATCCGGATTTCTATGCAAAGGATTATCTCACGGATTATCTGGATGAGATCAAAAATACCACGGAGTTTGAGGCGTGGATGTTTGGACATATGCATGTCAATGTCAGCTTTGAAGAGGAAAAATGCCACTGCATCTTTGATGAGATCGGCAGATTAGAATAATAGCAGCAATGAGGGTTAGTTCGTTGCTGCTATTATTTTGTCCAATTCTTCCACCAGAAACTCGCGGGAAGCGACAGTGATGGCATGGATGCCCTGTTTTCTTGCACCTTCGGTATTCTCGGGACGGTCATCAAAGAATAGACATTCCTCAGGAACCAGATGATATTTCTGTACAAGATGCTGATAGATCTCAGGATATGGTTTGAGCTTTTTGATCTCATAGGAGATCACGCCGCCGGACATGTCCTGCCGGAACGGAGCATCGTCGGTATGCTTGTGAAACATGGTCTCAGGATAATTGGACAGCAGATAAAGAGGATATCCCAGCTCCTTCAGAGTATGTACCCGCTCCCAGACATCTTTTCTGGGCACATGCATATATTCGCAGTGGTTAATGAACCAGGCAATCGTATCACCGTATGCAGGGTATTTCTCACGGTATGCTTCAATAATGTGCTGCTCCTCTCCGGCAGCAGCGAGATCCATGCCGGACCACAGGGGATCGTTAAACATTGTATTTCCGACAGTGAGGGCATCTTCTCTGGAAAGCCCGTGGTCCATCAGCATATCTGCCCAGCGGTATTCCAGAAGGACACCTCCGATATCAAAAATAATATTTTTTATATTTGTCATTTCCATAGAACATACCATCCTTTCTGACTAACAATTTACCATGCTCAATGGTATAAAGCAATCTTTCCTTCACTATTTTACGATTGAAATTTCAGTTTTTTGAAAATTATGATAAAATGCCCATATAAAGAAACGGAGGATCAAACCATGGGGACAATAAAACGGGAGGATATGTTGGAACTGACAAGACGTATGACGGTCAAAAGAAATTGTTTTGCCCGTATTGCAGGAGCCTATCTGGACGAGGAGGGCTATATCGACGGCACCTTTAACCAGCATTTTCTGAATCTGACCTCGTCCGAACGGGACAAAAATATAAAGCTTGCCAAGGCGGTGCCTTTTGCAGAGACCAATGTACAGCTTAAGGAATATCCGTACCGCAGGCAGGATATGACGGATGACAGCATGCGTAAGCTGCTCCTGTCATTAAATCAGAGTGAACTGAAAAATGATGCCCTGCTGGAAATGTTTTATGAGGAGGCAGGGAAATATTTTCATAAAAGCGGCGGATGTGCTGTGTATGTGTTTTACGGCGGGTATGACATTCCGCGGAAGGGTACGGACGGCGCCAGCCAGTGGGAATCAGAGGAGGTTTATGATTTTCTGGTGGGGGTGGTCTGTCCGCTGAAGGAGGATTACGAGCCGGGAGAGCCGGAATGTGGATTCCTCTATCCGGCATTTCGGAACCGGAGCAGTGACAGCCGTTTTATCAATGTCTTTCAGGCTGTGCCGGGGGCGGCAGGACAGGGGATGCTGGAGCTGCTGGGAATAAAACATTAATTCATCATTTGCTTGGATTAAAAACAAACAGGATTTGAGCTGCCTTTTTTCATAGACATCACTCAAATCCTGTTTTAGCGTTTCCTGGGGGAATCGAACCCTCAACTGCCCCTTAGGAGGGGGCTGTTATATCCATTTAACTAAGGAAACAGATACTGACAGTGATAAGTATAACATAAGTTGCGTTTTCATGCAAATAATATTATACTTGTATTTAAGTGTGCTTATGTGACGGTACATTGAGAAACAGACTGTTATGAGACTGTGCTTCCGGCACAGAGATGAAGATTATATGAAACGAGGTTTATGATGAAAAGGAAGAGAATATTTGCCGCTCTGATGGCGGGAATTATCATGGTGGGGAGTATCTGCAGTTCAACGGCACAGGCGGCCGCAAAGTGGCCTAAGGGACCGGACAAGGGGAGCCTCAGCAGTGCGTCAGCGATCGTGATGGAGCTTTCTACGGGGACTGTGCTTTATTCGAAAAATATTCACAAAAAGCATTATCCGGCGAGTATCACAAAGATCATGACATCCCTTCTGACTCTGGAGAACAGTTCTCCGAGTGATGTGGTCACTTTTACGGAGGCGGAGGCTCACGGCATTGAGACCGGAAGCTCCTCCATGTACTGCGTGCCGGGGGAGAAATTTACCATCGAGCAGGTGCTCTACGGTATCATGCTCCAGTCAGCCAATGAGATGTGTCTGGTGGCAGCCGACCATGTGGCAGGCAGTGTGGACAACTTCGTGAATATGATGAATGAGCGTGTGGCACAGCTTGGACTCAAGGATACCCATTTTATGAATCCAAACGGACTTCACAATGACGATCATTACACATCGGCCTACGATATGGCGTGCATTGCCAGAGAGGCATGGAAGAATCCCTCTTTCCAGAAGATCTGCGGTACCAGGACATATCAGGTGAAATCTACGAATAAGAGAAAAGCCGGCGAGATCCTCGGAGGTCAGCTTCTGAACCATCATCAGATGATCAACGGTTATGAGACAAGCGGCCGCTATGAGAAGGATTACGTCATCGGCGGCAAGACAGGCTACACATCCATGGCACATTCCACGCTGGTTACCTTTGCAGAGAAGGACGGCATGCAGCTTGTGTCTGTTATCATGAAGGGTAACAGCTCGAAGCAGGGAGAGCCAAACGAGTATACCGACACCACAAGGATCCTTGATTATGCATTTGAAAAGTTTTCAAAGCATGCAGTCAATGGAGAGAACAGCAATGTCAACGAAAATCTGTTCAATACCTTCGACAGTTATTTCAATGCGGATCAGTCGCCTCTTCGTCTGTCCGCGGAGTCTGCGGTGGTTTTGCCGAAGGGGGTCAGCCTCAAGAAGGCAAAGCAGGAGATCAGGTATGACGATTCTGTGAAGCTGCAGGATGGCGAGAATGTGATCGGAACGGTAAAATACACATACGACGGGCGTATGGTGGGTTCTACGGATATTATCTATGACAGCTCCAAGTCAGCATCACATCTGGACGAGGCATCCCGCCAGATCGTGGATTCAGAGATCAAACAGATCAAGACCAACAATAAAAAGCATGCGGTGATCCTGCAGAAGCTGTCCGGAATCAAGTACAGTCTGTATAATATGGTGTCCTTTTTCCGGGATAGAGTGATTTTGATCATTGTGGCAGCACTGGTGATCCTTCTGATCGTTCTGCTGGTACTCAATTATCGGATGAATTCCCGGAGAAAACGCAGAAGCCGTACGAGAAACCGGAGATTCTCCGGGGGAATGTCCTTAAACAGCCGACGTTCCTTCTCGGCAAGCAAGAGAAAAGGGCGCAGACGCCGCGGGACAGACTACACCAGCAGCCGTCGGTCTACCGGAGCAAAAATGGCAGACAACGGCAGCAGTATGAGTGCAAGAAAAATGAAAAAGAATCGAAAGAAAACGAGGGAAAGCTTTGGAAGGAGCTTTTATGATTTTGATAAATAACAGAAAGGAATAAAGGTTTTGTATGGCAGAGGATAATAACAATCAAAATGATAATTCCGAATATGAGCAGGTCTGCTATCTTTGCAGACGACCGGAGAGCAAAGCCGGTAAGATGATCCATATTCCGAATAATATCTGCATCTGTGCAGATTGTATGCAGAAGACATTTGATTCTATGGGCAATATGAGTGGCTTCCCGGGGATGATGGGAGGTATGCCGCCGTATATGGACATGTTTACCGGCGGTCCTAACGGATTTGAGGACATTCCGCAGAATCAGAAATTGAAAAAGAAAAAACAGGAAGAGCCAAAGCAGGAGGCGAAGGGAGAAAAGGATGGATCCGCAGAGGGCATTGTGGATATCCGTCATCTTCCGGCACCCCATATTATTAAGAAGCATCTGGACGAGTATGTCATCGGACAGGATTATGCCAAAAAGGTAATGTCTGTAGCAGTTTATAATCACTATAAGCGTGTGTTGACGGATACCATGGATGAGATCGAGATTGAGAAGTCCAATATCCTTATGGTGGGTCCGACCGGCTGTGGTAAGACATATCTGGTCAAGACGCTGGCAAGGATCCTGCAGGTTCCCCTTGCCATTACGGATGCCACCAGTCTCACAGAGGCAGGCTATATTGGTGATGATGTGGAAAGTGTATTGTCAAAGCTTCTGGCAGCGGCGGACAATGATGTGGAGAAGGCGCAGCAGGGTATTATCTTCATCGATGAGATTGATAAGATCGCCAAAAAGCGCAATACCAACAGCCGCGACGTCAGTGGCGAGTCGGTACAGCAGGGAATGTTAAAGCTTCTGGAGGGCAGCGAGGTGGAAGTGCCGGTGGGTGCCACCAACAAAAATGCCATGGTGCCTATGACCACCATTGATACGAGAAATATATTGTTTATCTGCGGCGGTGCATTTCCAGAGCTTGACAAGATTATTAAAAAGCGTCTCACAAGTCAGGCGTCCATCGGTTTTCAGGCAGAGCTATCAGATACATATGACAAGGATGAAAATATTTTGTCTAAGGTGACGGTAGAGGATCTGAGAGAATTTGGTATGATCCCGGAGTTTCTGGGACGTCTGCCGGTGATCTTTTCATTGCAGGCAATGACAGAGGAAATGCTGGCAAGAGTCATGACAGAGCCAAAGAATGCGATCCTGAAGCAGTATCAGAAGCTTCTTCTGCTGGATGAGGTGGATCTGCAGTTTGATCAGGAGGCAGTAGAGGCTATTGCCAAAAAGGCAGCGGAGAAAAAAACAGGTGCCAGAGCTCTCCGGGCGATCATCGAGGAGTTTATGCTGGATATCATGTATGAGATTCCGAAGGACGATCTCATTGGCAGAGTGACCATCACGAAGGATTATATTGAATATCATGGTTCTCCGCGGATCGAGATGCGGGAAAGCGGAGAAGCGACGCTGCTGACACAGCGTCCGGATTAAGTGGCAATCACAACGTATCATATAGTGGATTGCCGTCATCGGAAGGAGAAGGTCATGATGCCGTGATTTTACCTGGCACATCCCGTCACAGGATATGGAGCTTTTGCATAATATGATGATGTAAGAGTCAAAAGCAGATGGCAATGGAGCGATCCTTGACATCAGTTTGATCCGGGAGGGGATGCGTTGGATTGTCAGGACAAAATTTATTCTGAAGAATATGAGGACTATATCGTGGAGTACGGTAACCGGCCTGAGCTGGTACCGGAGCAGTATGAGACAGAGTGCTATCAGCTTGTAAGTTCCCGATTTGCCATTGTATATCTGGAGGGAGCACAGGTGGACAGAAGGCGGGAAAATGCGGAGTTGGAGATCCCGAGGTGCTTTGGCCTGTTAAGCTCAGCGCAGCTGCTGGAGGAGTCAGGGATTGCCAGAGTACGGAGGCAGCCACGCCTGGAGCTTTTCGGCCAGGGGGTGATGTTTGGGATTATTGATACGGGGGCTGGAGTCAGATAAACGGAGAAAGGTTTGGTGTTAGATCAATGGACGAGAGATATTTTCAGGAAGCATATGCAGTAATGAATGAGGTAAAAAAGGTAGTGATCGGTAAGGATGAATGTGTCAAGCTTGCCATGTCTGCAATCCTGGCAGGAGGACATATCCTGATCGATGATATTCCCGGTGTAGGTAAGACAACGCTTGCCATGGCATTTGCGGGGGCGATGGAGATGGACAGCCATCGTATGCAGTTTACGCCGGATGTCCTGCCGGCAGATATTCTGGGCTTTTCCATGTATGACAAGGCGCAGGGAGCATTTGTATATCAGCCGGGAGCAATCATGTGCAATTTGTTTCTGGCAGACGAGATCAACCGTACTTCGCCAAAGACACAGTCGGCACTGCTGGAAGTTATGGAGGAGGGTAATGTCACTGTGGATGGTGTGACGAGACGCGTACCGGAGCCTTTTGTGGTAATTGCCACAGAGAATCCGGTGGGAAGTGTCGGAACACAGCTTTTGCCGGAATCCCAGCTGGATCGTTTTATGATCTGCATGACCATGGGATATCCGGATGAGGAAAATGAGATTGCGATTGCCAAGGGAAAGAGCAACGGTGCGCAGTTAAGTGACGTGCAGGGGGTGATCCCGGCACAGGAGCTGACGATGATACAGGCAGAGGTGGAGAATGTATTTCTCCATGATGAGATCTATGGATATATTGTGGCATTGGCAAGAGCAACGAGAGAACATTCTCTGGTAGAGCTTGGCATGAGTCCCCGTGGAACCATCGCACTGGCCAAAATGGCAAAGGCAGCCGCATTTTTATCCGGCCGTGATTTTGTTGTGCCAAATGATGTGACAGAGGTGTTTAAGGCGGTAGCCGGACATCGTCTGGTGCTAAACTCCAAAGCCCGCGTGGGACACGTTACCACAGACACCGTATTAGAGCAGATATTGGAGAGTGTCCGGAAACCAAAGGTGAGAAAGTAATAGAAAGGTCTGGTTATTAACGTGAAAAGATTAATCACCTATTTGATCGTCATCGCAGCAACTATATATACGGCAATCCTTTATCACAGTACAAGCTTTTTGATGTTGTTTTATGTGGAGCTGGTCCTGCCTGCTTTTTTGCTGTTGACACTGATTCCGACTGTCCGTCAGATGAGGGTGCGCATGGAGCTGCCGATACCGGTCGTGGAGCAGGGACAGAAGGTGCCGGTATTGCTGCATCTGCGTACCGGAGGATTTCCTGTGGGAGGCAAGGTAGCCATTATGGTAAAGGGAAAGCTGCCCATAGGACAAAAAGCGGAGAAGACATGGTTTTATACACAGCTGGCAGGCAGCAGAAAGGATGTAAAGATCAAGGCAGAGTATCAGGCCAGAAGTGTAGGTAATATACGAATGGAGCTGGGACAGGTCTGGTGTTATGATTTTCTGGGTCTTGTGGCACTTCCGCTGCCGGCAAGATACTGGAAGGAGCTGGAGCCGGAGACCCTGCTCGTATTGCCCCGCATCAGTGAAGTGCCGGTGATGGTCAGCCGTCAGAGCCGTGATTTTGCCGGAGAGAGCGAGGAGCACTCCAAAAAGCGGGGAGGAGATGACCCGTCGGAGGTATTTCAGATCAGGGATTATCAGCCGGGAGACAAAATGAGGAGTATTCATTGGAAGCTTTCTGCCAAGACAGAGGAAATGATGGTGAGAGAGCAGTCACTGCCACTGGGCTGTCCGGTGGAGTTTTACCTGGATCTTTATCAACCGGTGTCCCATCACCGGAAGGATGAAATGGAAAAAAACAGTTATCTGCAGATCATTGCCTCCATCAGTCATTCTATGGTTGTAGAAGGATGCCGGCACCATGTGATCTGGTTTGACAGCCGGACAGCGGATATTCGCCGGTATCGTGTCGAAACAGAGGAAAATGTATACGAGATGTTGTTTCAGCTGGGACAGCTGAAATCATATCACGACAAAAAGGATCTGCAGGAGCTGTATCACCAGAAATATCATGAAACTCCCGGTATTACCCGGTTGGAGCTGACGATGGAGCTGCAGCTTAAGAGGAACGGTGAGGTGGAAGCAAGGTACAGCGGTGATGTTTCCGATGTAGAACGCCAGCTGGGGGCAAAAGAGCTTGTGGTATAGTACAAAACAGATACCATACCAAAGTGTGCGGGCTGAGAAGAAATGTTATGCCTGCGGCTCAAAGTTTGCGGGTTGAGAAAGAAATGGGGGGACTACTGTGAAAAGAAAACCTTTTATCATGCAGGGGATCTGTCTTTTCATGCTGCTTTTTGGAATGCATCTATGTGTTTATTCTATATTCCTGAAGGCGGGAAGCTTATATAAATTTGCAGCGGCACTGGCAGTGGCTGCAATGTGGTTTTCGTTTCTGGCGGCAGCACCGGATCGCCGCATGGAACAACGTGTCAAACAGAGATTCAAGCTTAAACATATAAAATATCCGGTGGCGGATTTTCTTTTGGTGCTGACACTGGTGGTATGGGTAATCCTGACGATCCCGGCGATGGGACATCTGCAGAAGGATTTTGAGACATTGCAGGATGCAGTGGCATATCGTCAAAACCTGTACTATTATCATACAAAGGCCAACTTTAATCCATATGCACCACATCGTTTCGGTGCCACGGGAACATGGATCCTGCTGGACCTGGAGCTTTTGGCAGGACTGTTTATGTCCAGAACCTTTGTGCATCGTCGCGGATTATTCTGGGGGACACTGCCGCCGGTTATGCTGGTTGCGGGAGGTCTGCTCCTGGGAAAATCACCTACGATCCCGGCGATGATATTGCTGATCATGGGAATCCTCGGAATACAGATGTGTATGGATGAACACCATAAGGGTGGTTCAAAGTATTTCCGGCAGCTAAGTGTGACAGCGGTGCGTCACTGGCTGTTTTATCCTGTCATGCTTGTATGTTTATTGGCAATCCTGGGGCTGGGAGCCCAGGCATCGGTCAACACTGAGGATCAGGCGCTGCGGGGTGAGAAGAAGCTTTTGAAGGTACAGCATGCCATGGAAAGGGAGATCGCGGATCTCGGGGTGAAGATAACACAGAAAATGCAGGATATTCTGGGGCTGGAGCGGCCGGGAGTCCTTACCAATACCTCTCCAAGATATACCGGTAAGACGGTCTTGACATTGACAGTGGATAAAGAACCGAAGGAGGATGTTTATCTCAGGGGATTTATCGGCACGAAATACGAAAACGGAAAGTGGAGCAGTCCATCCAAGGACAAGCTTGACAGTCTGTTCAGCTCTGAGAAATGCTATCAGCTTTTTACACAGGATTTTACCATGTATCAGGCATTTTCCGTGGCGTATAATGAGGACAGGAATGTTGCAAAGGTATTGCGGAAAGCGGATAAGCTGGGCAATAAAAATGCAATGACTATGAAGATCGAATATGCGAAGGAAAATCATTCCACTTTTGCGTATTTTCCGTATTATTCGAAGCTGAGTGATGATTCCATGGGAACCCTGATGCTTGATCATGACAGAGGTTTCCGCCGCAGCGGTGATGTGAAAAGCTATGAGGTCACAATGCAGCAGACGAATGATGATACGACTATCATGGTCAATCGTTCGGCGGATGTTCTCCAGAAGGGATATATTCCTTATTATGTGGAGAAGGATGGGGCATCCGGAGGTGGTAACGATGACATCATTGTTTATTATACAAAAAACGGTTCCTACAAGACCGGAAAAATGTCAGTAGCCTCTTCGGCAGATTCTTATTATACCGATGACGGAAACTTTTTGGAGGTATCCGACAAAAATCTTGGAAAATATATTCAGTATATTATGGCCGAGGATCTGCAGCTTCCGCAAAAGGGACTTACCAAGACAAAGAAGCTTGCCAGGGAGCTGGTGGATCATATGACGGTGACTCTGCTTAATGATCATGGTGCCATTACATACACGGCCACGACAGAGCAGGTGATAGGTGAGCTTCGGGATTATCTGGGCAGTAATACCCAGTACAGTAAGCAGCTCAAGATGAAGGAAGTGGGAACGGATTACGTGGAAAACTTCCTGTTTACGCAGAAGAAGGGCTATTGTGAGCATTATGCAACGGCAGGAGCCGTGCTGTTTCGCGCCATGGGAGTGCCGGCACGTTATGTATCCGGTTATCGTGTTCCGGCGTCCGATTTTTTGGACAACGGAGACGGAACTTATACGGCGAAGGTGGCTGACATTGAGGCTCATGCATGGACGGAGGTGTATAATCTCAGTTCCGGATGGACCGTGGCGGATATGACACCGAGTTCAGCAGGTGGAGTGGGAGAAGCAAACGGGTTCCACAATCCGTATGTCAATACACCGGAGCCGGATTATGGGGATGATACATTCCTGGAGAATGATCCGGAAAGCACGGAAAAAGCAGCACCGGATCCATCAGATACACCGGAGGTGACCGAGAAACCCAAGAAGACAAAGGCACCGGAGAAGTCGGAGGATTTCTCGGGGGGCAGTTCGGAAAGGGATATCTCTTCCGATGCAGGCAGTGAGGAACGACAGACATCCGGCAAAGCAGGGATCTCACCGGCTGTGAAAAAGATGCTTGTGAAGGCTGCGGTGGTGGTGGTCGTATTGTTTGTGATCTGGCTACTCTGGTACAGTCAGAGGCTTCGCAGAAGACGGCGTCTCAAAAAATGTCATGGAGCGGGAGCATATCTGCTGGAGGCAAACCGCCAGCTGGAACAGATGCTTCGCTGCTGCGGTTATGGACGGCCGAACCATATGACGGATCAGGAGTATATCCGGCTTTTGGGACAGATCTATCCAAAGGGCGACAGGGACGGAATGCTGGAGCAATACTATCATCAGCTGGAGCGGGCACGGTTTGACAGGGAAAGCGGCAAAGGGGAGGAGCTTCGGGAGTGCACCCGTCTGATCCGGAGCATCAAAAAAGCGGCACGGTCTTCAGCAAAGTTGCAGAGAAAGCTTTTGGCTGCGATCCGTGGATGGTAATGTCATAAATAAATAGAGGCATAAAAGGGACAGGGAACATACTCATAATGCAGAGTGGATCAAGGGCAAAACGCTGGTTTTGCCCTTTTTCGAACTCCAGAGGGGATTGATTACACACACACCTCTTTTTTGAATGCCGATGGAAGCAGCCGGATCTATTCCATCTGGGATCAGAGTATACCGTATGTCCCGGATTCCGGACAGGAAGGAAATCTTCCGGAGGAGCTTTCCTATGGGACGGAATACGCAAGGAAAGCTATTAACCGGGCATTACAGGCGGAGAATCCTTTTGATATCGTACCAAGCAGGGATACCGAAGGACATGGCACCTTTCTGGCGGGAGTGGCATGCGGCAATGAGGATGTGGAGAGAGAGTTTTCGGGGATTGCCCCTCTGTCGGAGCTTGTGGTGGTCAAATGCAAGGAGGCCAAAGAAAATATTCGGGAATATTATGGAATTACAGGGGATGTGCCCTGTTATATGGAAAACGATATTATGCTGGGGGTGCGTTACCTGGCGAGAATTGCATACCGGAGAAGAAGGCCTATGGTGGTATGCATCGGAATGGGAACAAGTCTGGGGAGTCATTACCGGGGCGGGGCCCTGGGCGAGGTTTTACAGTCATATGGGGATCTGCGGGGATTTATCGTGGTGGCGGCATGCGGCAATGAAGGAAATACATCCCATCATTTTCATCAGGAGGAACTGGGGGCAAGGCAGGAGACAGATGTGGAGCTCCGGGTGGGCAGCCGGGAAGATGGATTCACTACAGAGC
>CAKRHL010000043.1 GCA_934338765.1 uncultured Lachnospiraceae bacterium
CGGTAGCATGGTCCAATATGATGGAAACCATCACCTACACTGACGGTTCCAAGTATTATAAGATCAACGACGCTTATTTCAACCGTGTCGAAGAAGTCATGAATTACTGTCTGAACGATGAGATGTATGTCATCATCAATATCCACTGGGACAATGGCTGGTGGGGTATGTTTGGCGACAAGGATGAAAACGTCCGCGCAGAAGCCTGGAAAAAATATAAAGATATGTGGACACAGATTGCCACAAGATATCAGGAATATTCCGACCATCTTATTTTCGAGGGCGGAAACGAAGAGCTCGGCGAGCGATTAAATGATGACTGGACCGGTGGAAGCGTACAGACCGGTACCCTTACCCGGGAGGAAACCTACGAGATTGCCAACAGGATCAATCAGACCTTTGTTGATACTGTCCGCGATTGCGGTATCAATGCCGACGGAACCACCAACAACAATTACGATCGTTTTCTGCTGATTCCGGGATATGATACCAATCTTCACCAGACCTGCGGCGATCAATATTCCGATAAAGTAAAACTGAACAACGACAAATTAACATATATCATGCCGTCAGATCCTTCCGACAATGGTATCAGCAAGTTATTTGTTTCGATCCATTACTATGATCCTCTCGGATGGGGTATTGCAAAATCATCTGCATCCAGCTATGACACACCAAAGGGTAATTCCAAATTTCAGGATACCTGGGGCTCTGACGAGGATTATGCAGCCATGCAGGAGGACTTCGACGCTGTCAAGACAGCTTTCACAGACAAGGGTTACGGTGTGATCTTTGGTGAATTCGGTGTTGTATCCGTCAACAAGGACGGCATCCCGGATTACTTCCGTCAATTCTTCAAGAGCTGTAAAGAGGATGGCATGGTTCCTGTTATGTGGGATGAAGGAACATACGTAGACCGTACCGGCAAAGGCAACAGCAGACGTGCTTATTTTGTCTATGATGATATCGGTCAGATCTTTGCCGAGATTACCGGCACCACACCAAAGATCGGTAGTGATGCAATGAAGCTTACCACCCACACCGGTATTCCTGCCAGTCTGGTATCCGAAAATCAGGATCCTTTGGTCGTAGCTACCTGGGACGGTGATTTCATGAGAAATACAACCACCTCCAAATCTGTGTCTCTGGATGAGATCAAAGCAATGTTCGGAGCACAGTTTATCGGCAAATATAACAACAGTGATGTTGGTGGATACTTTAATACCGCAAAAACCACCATTGATCCAAACTTCAGTGATCTCACACTGGAGGCTTCCTGCTCTAAGGAATGGTGGCATGCCCACTATCAGTTAAGCGACTGGAGCCAGATCAAAAATCCATGTGTACGTATTTCCGTACATGATGATGATATCAGCAAATCATCTGATCTGCAGCTTGTTTATACCGATGCGTCCATTATGGAAAATGAAAACGGTGCCCCTTGGCGTTATGAAAAGGATCTGGCACAGGTTGTCTACGATATGGACGAAAACGGAAAGCCAAAGAAGGATGAACGGGAAAGAGCTATTGTTAAGAGAGATGAAAATGGCGATATGGTTCTTGCAGATACTGCATGGATCGGTAAGGTCCTTTCCTTAGACAAAACAGCCCTTGAAAATTATCCGGTGCTGATCATCACAACCAACAATTATCTTGGTGCAGATTTCGTCAAGGTAGAGATCTGCGATGCTGCTTACAATGCAGATGGTACACCGTTTGAATCCAGCGAAACCAAATAATCGCTTAAATTAACGCAACAACGAATGCCGGTGCAATATTGCACCGGCATTTTTATATACATATTTACGAAAACAAAAATCCTCGTCCCATTATGAAATCCGTGTTGTCTTCTTTCTCGCCTTGACCTGATACAGCAGTTTGTCTGCTTCTGTTACCATTTCCTCCAGGGAATGGATCTGCTGTGCCGGATGAACACAATAGCCACAGCTGCAGGTCACCTCATACGGCCATGCATTGCGCTGATTATACTCATCCAGATACTCCTCAACACGTTGAATAAATGCAGCTGCATCACTTTCCTTTTCTGCAATTCCAAAGACCAGATACTCGTCTCCTCCGCTTCGTATACAGACTTCTCTCCGTTCTGAAGCCTGCCGCATGGCGTTGGCCACCTGAACGATCGCATTATCTCCCGCATCATGTCCATAGGTATCATTGATCTTTTTCAGACCATCCAGATCCAATTCAATACACATGATATACTTCTGATCCCGCTTGGCTACCTCCATGATCTTGTCCACAAAACGTCTCATACCGAAACGATTGTAAAGCTTGGTCAGCTCATCTCTTACGTACATGCTGTCCAGCTTGTCCACCAGAGTATCCTTCTCCTTGAGCAGACACAGATCAATGATCACACTGTTCATAACGGTCAGCAGTGCGGAAACCATCGGAGTCTCCTGCATACAATACTTTGCGGAGATCCATAAATATCCCACGATCCTCTGATTCAGATAAAGAGGGACAAAGGATATCTGCAAATGATTTTCTCCCTGCAGATCCAACGGAGGTAAAATATTTGGATAGAATACCGGCTCCATCTCCAACGGCTCCCCCCTTCTGCATTTTACCAGAGTCATATTCTGCGAATAACCATGGATCCTTTTGCTCTTTCTGGTTCCCTGATTGATAATATCATCACAAAGACAGAAATTAAATACATCCCATTGAAAGAAATCGAGATAAGAGCATATCACCTCGAGCATGTCCTCGACGGAATTCTTGGGAGATACATCCCTCCAAAGCTCCGTGATATGATGAATAAACATATCTCTTCTGGTGATATCTTTCAGCTTTTCCTGATTGATCCGGTTAAGATCCAGCTTGGTATGCTCCGTGCAGCCACAACTTTGGTTCAATACCAGATGTGCCGGTACCAGACTGTGCAAAGGAACCTCTTTCCCTTCCCAAAGGTCTTCCAAATGACGGACAGCCTGCGTCCCCGATTCAAACAACGAACGCTCCACCGACGAGATAGACGGTTGATACTCCGAAGCCTCTTTGGTATGATCAAAACCTGTAACGATTACATCCTCCGGAACCCGATAACCATGATCATTTAAATATTTAATAGTAAACATCGCCATAGTATCATTGGCACACACAAATGCATCCGGCATATCATGGTTGCTCAGATATTCCTTAACCACATCAACTGCCTGCAGATAAAACTGGCCATACCCCACATTTTCCTGTCGAAATGGAATACCCTCTTCCTCTAAGGCACTGCGATATGCCTCTTCACGATCCTCCGACTCCTTATTGCCCTTAAAACCTGACATAAAAAATATATTGCGGCAATCATGTTCCCGGATCAGATGAAGTACCATTTTCTTCATTCCAATGGTATCATTATATCCAATCTGATAACAGCCATCATAGGTGTCATTAACATCAATCACCGGCACATGGGCTCTGGTCGCATTGTCAATGATTGTCTTCATCATATCAGAGCGTAAAACCTCCCCTAATATGATAATCCCATCAAACATCTGGTAATCGGGCAATCTGTAAATCGATCCCTCTCCGAAAACAACCTCATCGGATAATTCTCCCTGCTCATATGACGGTTTTTTCATGAGGCTGTGAAAAAGCAGTACATTGTAATCCTTTTCCGTCGCTTCCTTCAATACCGCTTTCGCGATCACACCTTCCTGAAGAGTATCATCCCCCTCCAGAAACAACCCTATTGTCTTACGTTTTCCCATTCGTAATCTCCGTTTCCTTCGAAATTTTTATACCCCTGATACATATAGCAATATCGATAATATTATGATAATTATAACACATAGCAGAACAACTGCAAGACATCTTCTGCGATGTGTTTTTTGTTTTCTGATATGCTCCAGTTTTCTGTTGATATTTTCCGGCCGCAGACTCTCCGGGGTTGTAATATTTTCACTGGAGGCAAGAATCATTTCTTCTACCTCTTTTAGTGACTTCTCCTCAACAAGTTCTTCCTTTCCCGAACGATACCGCATATGATATTTTTCAGGAAGAATCCCGTTGATCCTGTGAGATGCCAGCTGTTCTACTCCACTTTCTTTCTTCATGCCCAAGCATCCCCCTTTCACTGATCCAGTCTCTTTCTCATTTTCATTAATGCCCGTCTGTATTTTGAACGCAACGTACTTGCTCCGATTCCAAGACTACCGGCAATCTCTTCTCCCCGGTATCCGGCCAGCAAAAATGAGTTGACAATATAGCGCTCCTCATCTGTAAGCACCGAAAATGCATCCCTTACCCACTCCCGGTCTATTGCCTCTTTCTCCAAATCCTTTCCATCACTAATATCCGGAACCTTGTTCTGCTCCACCTCATCACCAAAACCTCTGCTGTGATTCCTGTTTCGCTCCACATAAGATTTGAGTCTTTTCCTGCATTTATTGGATAATATTTTAAAAAGCCACTGCCGAAAACGATACACATCCCTCAGCCTGCCAATCGACTCATACGCTGCCACGACCGTATCAGCCACCACATCCTCCGCGTCCTGCTGATGATGCAGCATATAACATGCATATGCATATAATTCATGATAAAAAAGCTGATACAACTCCATAAATGCATCCTGACTTCCCTTTTGAGCCATCCGCACGGTGTCTGCTATCTTTTCAGCATCTTTCTCTGATGCTGCTCCCATACCGCCAACCATACCTTTCCGGATCTTTATATTATAATATCGGACAAAGACAGGGCTAACCTTATGCAAGCCCCGCCTTTTTATCATTGCTTTGTTTATTTGATCTTCATTGTCTTTTTCACAAAACCTGTTTTCTTTCCAAACAGCTTCTGATAGGATTTTGCCTTTCCCTTCGGACAGATAATCTGTACGTTTTTATGGACTCCTTTGATGGCATTTTTTCCTATCTTTTTCAGTTTACCTGACCGGATCGTGATCTGAGCCAAGCTGCCACATCCCTGAAACGCATTGTCACCTATCGCTGCAATATTCCTGCCGATCGTGACATTCTTTAATTTTTTCATTCCCCGGAACGCTCCCTTTTCAATCTCTGTGATCTTCCGTGTTTTTCCGGCAATCGTTGTCTTGTCCTTGATGGTAACAGATTTTTTACTCCTTACCAAAGACTGATTTTCTTTCAGATAGCAAAGGGTATTATCCTTTTTCAGAAGGTATATTCCATCCTTCGTCTGATATTTTGTGGAAACCACCTTCCCCTCTTTATTGATCTCCTTTATCTCAACCGTGCCATCGGAAAGCTTTTGTTGTACGGTACCTGATGATCCATTACCGTCAGGCTTCTCCGTTGGTACCGGAACCGGTGCCGTCGGCAACGGTACTGCAGTTGGAGTTCCCGGCTGTGACGGCTCAGCTGACGGTGTCTGACTCTGTACCGGTGTATCTGTCGGTACCGGAGCCGGAGTTGTCTCTGCGTCCCCATAATATCGATGAATATAACTTACGATCTTAGGTATCTGGTCTGCTCTTCCGTCCAGAAAATCCCGGATTGCCCGCAGGGTGCCATAAGTATTCCATCCCTCACCGTTGATCGCTCTGGCGGCTGTCATACCATCTCCTGTCGGGAAACGGTCAAAGAACTGCTGCAGGATCGGCTGATATGTTCCCTGAAACAGGTCTGTCTGCCGATCGGCACGATCATATTCAAACATTCCTTCCGAAAAACTTTCCAGTCTTGCGATAAATTTTTCGCGGAATGCTTTATTTGTCATCATCAACGCGAAGCATCTCACATGAGGTTTATCGTAATTTTTATTGGAACTGCTCTTGACCGATGTGCCGGTCTTTAACAGTCTGGCGTCCTTTACAGCATTACTACCGGTATCACCGGAGCCGCTGATCCCACCAAACTCCACATCATATATCAGAAATCTCCACTTGCCATCTGCATAAGGATTGGATGCATCGGTCACAACAGACTTCCACATAGACCAGTTTTTTCCCGGCCAATCCCACTTATTGTTGATCCATACCTCTGTGGCAAAATAATCAATAATGGAATCCTCATCCACCATTGCCGCAATCTCATCATAATCCTTCTGATCACTGACATCGGTATGGTTACTCATAAACGCCTCCAGGTCCTTCAGATAATAGTCCTCATCTGTGACTCCCTTCGGCAGATCTCCTTCATCCAGCTTATATCCCAGAGGCTGAATTGCTTCTGCATCGCCTTTGTAGATCACCACGTCATCCTTATTGACACCATGTTTGTTTTCCATAAATGCACCGCAAAAATCATCCTGGAGAATATAAACACCCCAATACTCTCCATTGAGATATACCACACATGGTCTGGCACTCTGGTTATCGCAGTCAACGTCCTGAAGCAGTGACTGCCAGTAGGAATCCGAAAATTTTGTAGTAAAAGCACAGTTGCCACCGTTCCGCAGAACAATCTTTTTGTATTTGTCAATTACCTTTCCCTGATCATCCAGCGCACTGTCCCAAAAACCGTACTTAAAATTTTTCTTTCCATATTCATCTCTGGCATAAAGACGAAAACTCTTCTGATAATCGGATCTGGAATAATTTCCCTGAATACGGATACCACAATCCTGCTGCAGCTTGCACTTTGTCTTGCTGCCATCACTCTCAAAGTAGTCAATATGGGTCTTTCTCTCCCAATCCTTTCCCTTTTGCTTGTAATTTGCATCTAACTTTCTGCAGGTATCTGCCGCCGTATCACTGTTTATGCTGCCACCATCTGCCAGATACTCCTGCAATGCCTTTTCAAACGTATCTCCCTTCACATAAATACCTTTGGCAGAATCAAACAGATCATCGGCATCCATGCTGATAGACATAACTGCAAGATCCTTTCCTGCTGCCTTACAGCTCTCGCTGATGCCATCAATATGCTCTGCCATATCACCCACAAAATAGGTATTGGTAAAAACTCCTGAGCAGGTTCCATCGGCATGCTGCGCAGCCGCTTTGATCACGGTACATTTATCCACTGCTTCCTTCGACGGCTTCTGAATGGTGCTTTTAAAGTTTTTTCCATCGTCAGATGATGTTACATTAACACTGTCAAACAAGATTGGATCAATTGCAGACAATACATTCTCATCATTTGACCGTTCTGTAATGGCGATTCCTCCATCCTGATATAAGATCCTGTTTTCATTGTCCGGATCAGAGGGATCACTTCCGTCTGTCGTATAATAAAGCGCCGTATCTCCCTCTGCACCGTTCAGCTTCAGCTGAAACGCATCCCCGTAGGAACCGCTTGTTTGGGAAAAGGTGACCTCCGCTGCTGCTGTGTCATCTTTTGCTTTTTGTTGTACTGCGTTTTGAACTGTCCCTGATGTTTCTGATGCTTTTTCCTGTTGTTGCGTTGAAATCCTACGAATTGCCGCATGTCCATCGGCCGGAACCATACTGACAGTCATGCTGACCGCCGCAATCACTGCAATCAGTTTTTTTCCTGTTTTTCTCATTGACGTTCTCCTTTCTGATATACCCTGCATTTTCTGTTTCTTCCCGTCCCTGTTTCTGATATACCTATTTTATCATTCGAAGCTTCTTTATGAATACATTGTTTTTCTTAGCCATTTTCTCTATTAATTCTAGACCTTTCGATAAGTGAAGAAACTAGATTGTACAATTCTATTCAAAGTTTTATAAAACACTCCAAAAAAAGGATGCCACCCTCTATGGATGACATCCTCTGTATTTGACCTCAACTGATGTCACGGATCTCTCAATTGCTGTCTGTTTATAACCCGTGCATCATGATATTGAATTACAGTCTCTTCATCAGAGCCTCTCTCTGCTCCTCAAATCCAGGCTTTCCAAGAAGAGCAAACATGTTCTTTTTGTAGCTCTCTACACCCGGCTGGTTAAATGGATTTACTCCAAGGATATAACCGCTGAGACCACAGGCAAACTCATAGAAGTAGAACAGCTGTCCCAGATAGAACTCATTCTGCTCCGGTACCTTTACTACAAGGTTTGGTACATTTCCATCGGTATGAGCAAGCTGTGTACCCTTCATGGCACTCTTGTTGATGAAATCAAGTGTCTTGCCGGCAAGATAATTCAGACCGTCAAGATCAACGTCTTCCTTCTGGATCGTCAGATCAAATGCAGGCTTCTCTAACTCCATAACCGTCTCGAACATAACACGGCTTCCGTCCTGAATGAACTGACCCATGGAATGAAGATCTGTAGTAAGATCTACAGATGCCGGGAACAGACCCTTCTGGTCCTTTCCTTCACTCTCTCCAAAGAGCTGTTTCCACCACTCTGCTACATAGTGGAAGATCGGCTCGTAGTTGCAAAGGATCTCTACAGACTTACCCTTGCGGAGAAGAATATTACGAACTGCTGCATACTTCATGGAATCGTTCTCTGCGAAATCCTTATTCAGACATACCTCACGCATAGAAGCAGCGCCTTCCATCAGCTTTGTGATATCTGCGCCACTGACAGCGATCGGAAGAAGGCCAACTGCTGTGAGTACTGAGAAACGTCCTCCAACATCATCAGGCACTACAAATGTCTCATAGCCCTCCTCTGTGGCAAGACTCTTGAGTGCTCCCTTTGCCTTATCTGTGGTTGCATAGATTCTCTTGGCAGCCTCGTCCTTGCCATATTTCTTTTCCAGCATCTCCTTAAAGATACGGAATGCAACAGCAGGCTCTGTGGTTGTACCTGATTTACTGATAATATTTACAGAGAAATCTCTGTCACCAATGACATCGATCAACTGAGACAGATAAGTACCGCTCAGGTTGTTTCCGCAATAATAGATCTCCGGTGTCTTGCGGATCTCCTTAGATACATTATTGTAAAAGCTGTGACGTAAGAACTCGATTGCTGCTCTTGCTCCAAGATAAGAACCCCCGATACCGATTACAAGAAGTACCTCTGAATCAGACTGGATCTTCTGTGCTGCCTTCTGAATTCTTGCGAACTCCTCCTTGTCATAATCAACCGGAAGGTCGATCCATCCAAGAAAATCATTACCTGCGCCACTCTTCCCTACTAATACGTCCTTTGCGTCCTTTGTGATCTTCTCCATTGCCTTCATCTCATCCTCTGAGATAACGCCGGCAGTCAGAGAATAATCAAACTTTACCTGTTCAGCCATTTCTCTCTTTCCTCCATTCGTTACTAAGGTTTACACCGTGTTACATTCTACTCGTTTCGCGCCTGCAAATCAAGTATCTTTGGCAAATTTAGATATTTTTAATAGAAATGTGACGTTTTTATTGTTCATTTTCCCTTTCCAAATTGCCAAACTTTGTATATTGAGCAAGCCATGCCAGCTCTACTGTGCCGGTAGGACCACTTCTCTGTTTTGCAATGATCAGATCTGCCTGACCTTTCTTCTCTGTATCCGGCTTATAATACTCCTCGCGGTACAGAAACATTACCATATCCGCATCCTGCTCGATAGCTCCCGACTCACGCAGATCCGAAAGCATCGGTTTTTTGTCCGGTCTCTGCTCTACCGCACGGGAAAGCTGCGACAATGCGATCACAGGAACATTCAGATCTCTCGCCATGACCTTTAATGCACGGGAAATATCAGAAATCTCCTGCTGACGACTGTCGCCTCTGCGCTTACCGCCTCCGCTCATCAACTGAAGGTAATCGATGATCACGAGGTCAAGTCCCTTCTCCATCTTTAGACGGCGGCACTTGGAATGGATCTCTGAGGCCGTAATACCTGAGCTGTCATCAATGACCAGATTGGAATTGCCCAGCCGCCGGACACTGTCCACCAGCTTGCCCCAGTCCTCGTCCTCCAGATCTCCTGTACGGATCTTTTGTGAATCTACCTTGGAGTTCATGGAAAGCATACGCTTTACCAGCTGCTCCTTACTCATCTCGAGACTGAACATGGCAATGGTACTCTGGCTGTGAAGAGCAATATACTCTGCCAGATTAAGCACAAATGCTGTCTTACCCATAGCAGGACGTGCTGCGATCAGGATCAGATCCGAAGGCTGCAATCCCGCTGTCTTGTAGTCCAGATCACGGAATCCCGTCTGCAGTCCGGTGATATGTCCCTTCTGTTTTGCGGCCGTCTCAATACTGTCCAGAGTACGGATCACCACATCACGGATGTTTTCAAACTCTCCGGAGTTTCTGCGCTGTACCACATCATATACCTTTTTCTCAGCATCCTCCAGAATATCCTCCAGTGGATGCTTGTCCAGATAACAGTTGCCGGTAATAGATTCTGTCACCTTGATCAGACTCCGCAGCACCGACTTCTCCTGCACGATCTTTACATAATGCCGGACATTTGCGGAGGTCGGAACACTGTTGATCAGGTCTCCAATATATTCTACACTTGTAAGCTCCGGTGGAATCTCCATTTCCCGCAGCTTTGCCTGTATCGTGACCAGATCGGCCCCAATGCCCTGCTGATGCATTTCCACCAGCGCAGCAAAGATCACACCATACTGGCCATTATAAAAATCCTCTTTCTGAAGCTGCTCGGAGGCAATCTGCACCGCATCCTGATCCATCATCATGGATCCGATCACGGCCCGCTCTGCTTCATCATTGTGAGGCGGTATCCTTTTAAATACAGCTTCGTCCATGTTTCTATGTCCTCTCCGATCTGTTTCCTTCATTTCCTGTCCGGCATCCCTATACTGTTATACTGACAAACAGCCTGCAGATATCCGAAACCGGTATGATCACTTTGTCTCCTGAACAATTACTTTCAGGCTTCCCATAACCTTCGGATGAAGCTTGATCGGCAGATCAAAGATCCCCGGGCTCTTGATCGGCTCCGGAAGCACCATTTTCTTCTTGTCCAGCTCATATCCCAGCTGCTCCTTTGCGGCTGCGGCAAGCTCCTTGGTGGAAACGGAACCAAAGCTTCTTCCGCCGCTTCCTGTCTTGATGGAAACAGTGATCGACTTCTCCTTCAGCTCCTCCGCAAATGCCTTTGCATCGTCTAACTTCTCCTGTGCAACCTTTTCCTCGTGCTTCTTCTGAAGCTTCAGATCATTCTTATTCTGCGCTGTCGCTTCAATGCCTAATTTCTTTTTGAACAGGAAATTCTTGGCATAGCCGTCACTGACATTGACCAGCTCTCCTTTTTTTCCTAATGACTTTACATCTGCTAATAAAATAACTTCCATCTGTCTTACCTCCTATTGTGTAATGTCCCCATCAGCAATCATCTGATCGATCATCTGACGCAGCTTTTCCTCTGCCTCCTGTACCGTGCAGTCCTTAAGCTGGGCTCCTGCCATATTGATATGACCGCCACCACCCAGTTTTTCCATCATGACCTGCACATTGACCTCATCAATGGATCTCGCGCTGATATATATCTTATCATTATAATTTGTCAACACAAAAGACGCTTTCACTCCACTGATATCCAGCAGTTCATTGGCAATCTTTGCCGCCAGAACAGTCGGACTGTCTGTACCCTCTGCCTTACTCTCCGTAATGGCATAGCTGTCCAGATACAGATTGGTTGCCTCAATGGCAGCCGCCTTGATCCGGTACTCATCCATATTTTCGCGAAATGCCTTTCTCAGACGGATCACATCCACACCATTACGGCGCAGATATGCCATTGCCTCAAAGGTACGCACACCTGTTTTATCCGTGAAATTGTTGGTGTCGATCATAATGCCGGCATAAAGAGCCTCCGCCTCGGCAGTCTTAAGCTTCAATCCATTGCCAATATACTGTGAGATCTCAGAAACCATCTCACTGGCTGAGGATGCATATGGCTCAATATAAAACAGCACTGCCTGGGAAATGGCATCTCCCGCCTGTCTGTGGTGATCAATGACCACAACGGACTGCGCCTGATCCACCAGCTCCGGACACTCTGTATAATCTGCTTTATTCACATCTACGATCACAAGCAGGGCATTTTCATCCACAAGCTTCTGTGCCTCTGCCCGGTTGACGATCATATCCTCCTCGTAATCTCCATTATAAAAGCGGTCGCACAACGGCTTGACCGAAGGACTGCACTGATCCAGTACCACGTAGGCCTTTCTCTCCAGCGTTTTGGCAATGCGGTAGACGCCCACAGATGCACCGAAAGAATCAGCGTCTCCGATGGAATGTCCCATCACAACCACACGCTCCTTGCTCTCGATCAGCTCCTTCAACGCATGAGCCTTCACACGGGCCTTTACACGGGTATTTCGCTCTGCTGTAACACGCTTGCCTCCGTAAAATTCCTCACTATCACCGCCCTTAATAACCGCCTGGTCACCGCCACGTCCAAGAGCCAGATCGATCGCCGCCCTGGCATTGTCATACAGCTCTGTATATGTCTCCGAATCGGTACCGATACCAATGGATATGGTACAAGTCTGGTCATTGCCTATATTGATCGCACGTACCTCTTCCAGAATAGAAAATCTTGACTCCTTCAGATCCCGCAGATGCTCCTGCTTAAATACAAATAAGAATTTATCCTTCTCCAGCTTCTTGGAAATTGCATCGATCCCCTGCATATATTTGTTGATCTTCCGATCGATCAATGCCATCAGAAGGGACTGCCGCACCTCATCAATGCTAGCCACCGTCTCCTCATAATTATCAATATACAAAAGACCAACCGTCAGCTTCTCTGCGGCGATGGTCTCCTCTAACTTCACCATCTCGGTCTCATCATAGAGGAACATGACGATAATACTCTGATCATCAATAAACTGGTCTAACTCCAGATCATCCGAAAAATCATCCACCAGTGACGCATCGATCTGACGAAGGACTGCACGGTATGTCTGATCCTCTCTGGTCACACGGAGTACCACATCCCCCTGCGCCGCTTCCGGCAGCTTATCCGGAGTGATCTCCGGAAAAATATTGGCAATATTTCGTCTGGCTGCTTTTTTGTTGACTGCCACACTAAGAAACTCGTCATTGCCCCACAGCAGATGTCCCTCTACATTTAATACGGCAAAGGGTACTGCCATCTCTTTCATCATCTTCATCTGAAGTCTGCCGTAGCTCTGGGCAAACTGGATCAGATCCTGCTGAAGCTTTTTGCGTCCGGTCATGCGAAGCATCATGGCAAACACAAAATAAGCCAGCGTGTAGCCTGCCACACAATATCCGGCTTTATGATTTACCATATAGATCTGAATCGTTGCAACCGCCCACAAAAGCGACAACGTCATCGGCCATCTCAGATACGTCTTTAGATTGCCGGTCAATTTTACCTGATGATTCATGCTCTAAGACCTCTTTTTCACGTTTCCATTAACCGTATAAGTATATCATTTCCGCGGGGGACAGTCAATTAATTGTCACACTGTCCAACGACCCGACGCACCACAGGGCAGCACCAGCCCATTGGAGCTCACCGGAAGCCCGATCTCCTCTGCCTCTACATGACCTCCCACCTTTGATACTAACGCTGTCTCCAGCATATATTTCAGAACGGCCGGCTGCAATCCCGTCGTATAAGAATTAACAAGGAAAAACAAAGGCTGATCCGAAAGGATCCGGGTACACAGCTCAATAAACGGAAAAATCTTCTCCTCGATCTTCCAGATCTCCCCCTTCGGTCCTCTGCCATAGGAGGGCGGATCCATAATGATCCCGTCATAATGATTGCCCCGCCGGATCTCCCGTTCCACAAACTTCACGCAGTCATCCACCAGCCAGCGGATTGGCCGGTCAGACAATCCGGAAAGCTCTGCATTTTCCTTTGCCCATGTAACCATTCCCTTGGAGGCATCAACATGAGTCACACTCGCCCCGGCCTCTGCTGCCGCCAGCGTCGCACCACCTGTATAAGCAAAAAGATTGAGCACCTTTACCGGTCGTCCGGCATGACGGATCTTATCCCCAAACCAATCCCAATTCACCGCCTGCTCCGGGAATAATCCCGTATGCTTGAATTTGAAGGGCTGTAAACCAAACGTCAGGTTTTTGTAGGAAATCTGCCATGTCTTTGGCAGGTCAAAAAACTCCCATTCTCCACCGCCGCGATTGCTTCTGTGATAATGAGCGTTAAGCCTGTGCCAGTTTTTATTTTTCTTTGGCGTGTCCCAGATCACCTGAGGATCCGGACGGAGCAGGATATAATCTCCCCAGCGCTCCAGCTTCTCTCCGCCTGAGGTATCAATCACTTCGTAATCTTTCCAGTCATTTGCTATCCACATAATATTCCTCATTTCTTTCTCACGAATTTCTATTTCGGAGTAACTTTAATCAAAATTTATTTTTGATGTTACGCCAGTAGTGTCCTTAGCACTCTGGCATGCTGCTGCCGACGGGCATGCCCCACAGCCGCCACTGCAGCCTGCCGGTGCCGCCGGAATATCCCCGGAGGTCACATCCACCGAAGATATCAGACCCGACTTATCATAAATCGGCTCCAGACAGCAGATTGCCTGTGAGGAGATTCCTGCCCCCTCTCCGGTAAATCCAAGAC
>CAKRHL010000044.1 GCA_934338765.1 uncultured Lachnospiraceae bacterium
CCATGATACAGATCATAGATGGCAGGATAAAATTATCACTGCCACAGATCAGACGAAGCAGCAATGCCGCACAGATTCCGATCATTGCTGGGATCCTGTTGCCGCCAGCTAACCACTGTTCGACGAAAATAACAATAAACAATGCTGTCATGGCAAAATCAATCCCTTCTGCATCAAATGGGATCAATGCTCCTGCTAAGGCTCCGATTGCAGAACCAACGACCCAGTAGATCTGGTCTAACAAAGCGATCGCAAATAAAAATTTATCCTCTGCCACATCTTTTGGCACTTTCGTAATAAAAAACAGGGAATACGTTTCATCTGTCAGTGAAAAGATCATATACAAACGCTTTTTTCCCATTTTTCCAAAACGTTCTAACAAAGACAGTCCGTAAAAAATATGGCGGACATTCACCATAAATGTCATAAAGACCACATCTAGAAAACTGACCCCCGGTGCAAAAAAATTGACTGCAAGATACTGTCCGCTTCCTGCATAGACTAACACACTCATCAGTATTGCCCAGAGAAAATTATAACCTTTTTCCTGATACATGACTCCAAATGCGATCCCGATAAACAGATAGCCTGTCATAACCGGTATCGTAAACGGGAAAGCCGTCTGAAAAGCCCTGATATATCCATTCTTTTTTAATTGTTTCATCTCTAATCCCTCTTTTTTCGTCATACACAGATATTTTTCTGCCCTTTATGGGCTTTCTGTGCACTGTAACTAACTCTACACCAGTCATTTTTGAAATTCAATCTTTTTTCGAAAATTGCTTCTTTTTGTCGATAAATATGTTATACTGTATATGTATGTAAACATTTTGTTACTGTTCAGAATATGATTTTAAAGGAGCGTACAGTAATCATGACAAATATTTCAGCACTCGATGCTTTAAATGCTGCTCTTGCAGCTTCAGATACAGTCAAAGAACAGGCGGCTGCTTCTAATGATACGACGATTGATTTTTCTTCTTATTTAAAATCAAGTAAGAATCTCGACGAAATCTATCAGGAGGCATCACAGACTTATGGTGTTTCTGTCGATCTGTTAAAGGCGATGACAAAACAGGAATCGAATTTCAATCCAAATGCAACCAGCCGAAGCGGTGCACAGGGACTGATGCAGCTTATGCCTGCGACAGCAAAGAGTCTGGGAGTGACAGATCCCTATGATGCGGGCCAGAATATTATGGGAGGAGCAAAGTGCATTTCCCAGAAGCTGAAGGAGTTTAACGGTGATGAGAGAATGGCTCTGGCAGCTTACAATGCCGGCAGCGGGGCAGTGAAACGATACGGAGGCATACCATCCTACTGTAAAACATATGTTAATAAGGTACAGAGCTACAAGAAGGCATATGAGACCGCAGAGTCTGTGTAAGGGGAATTAACAATGAAAAAATATATTATCTGGGACTGGAACGGAACGATCGTGGACGACGTGGGGATCGCATTGGATGCGGTGAACGACATGCTTCGGGAGCAGAAAAGACCAGAGATTACATTGGAGGAGTATCGAAGGGCGATGGATACTCCTATTCTTCGTTTTTACGAACATTTTTTTGATATGAAGGAAACTGATTTTGAATGGATCACAGAACGGTTTCAGAGCTATTATGAAAGTCATAAGGGGCAGCTGGATCTTCATGAGGGAGTGAAGGAATTATTGGAGAGCTGCCGGCAGCAGGGCTGTCATCAGATCGTTTTGTCATCCTCTGCTACCGGGATCATTCAATATTATGCAGAGCTTTTTGGAGTGTCCGATTATTTTGAGGCTGTGCTGGGAGCGGATGATCTATTGGCAGCAGGTAAGATTCAACATGCGGTAGAGTATTTTGAACAAAATAAAATACCAAGAGACGAGACAGTTCTGATCGGAGATTCCGTTCATGATTTTGAAGTATCTCATACTCTTGGTATTGATTGTGTGCTGATGAGTGGAGGACATCAGGATCTGCAAAGCCTGCAGGCGTGTGGATGCCCTGTACTCACTTCTCTGCGGGATCATTCCAGCCTTGGATTCTGAGTCCCTTTGGATAATGATTTTTGAGAATACCGTTTTGGGCTTTGCCCCAGCCAAGGGTGCAGCCCTCGTAGCAGACCAGTGACCAGCCCTTCCATGTGTCCGGGCAGGAGATGGTTTCTCCTTTGAGATAACGGCAGGCATCCTCATAGCTGCAGGATATGCTTTGCTTTGCCTCCGATGGACGTAAGGCTTTGGCCAGTGCATGGGCAGGTTCAAAACGATTTTTTTTCTGTGTTCCAAGGTGAAGACCGCTGCGCAGGATCTTTAAACCGGAAAGGGATGGCACGGAGCAGGGGATCTGATAAAGCTCATCTCCGAAAAACTCCATTCGTCCCGGCGCAAGCTCCGGATAAGCGGAAAACGGGGCCTGAAGATATTGTTCTTTAAATTCTTCATAATCGGTAAGATCTATTTCATTTTGTTTCTTTTTCTTTTTTTTCCGATGGGCTGCAGAAGTCTCGGAGGTATGCATTGTTTCTGAAATAGGGATCGGTGTACCGGATTTCTGAAATCTTGCTGCAAAATGTCCCTCACCGCGAAGCTTATGAGGCCAGAGCCGGAGTACCTTTGATGTGATCTCTGCCGGAAAATCCCCGGATATGCCCTCTGACAGACCTGCCCACTGTGGCAGACCGGCAACGCTCTGTCCCAGAGTGGTATCGTGCCAGTCGATGAGAGTATAGTCAGGATGGGTCTCCAGAAACCATTGGACAATGGCCTCGTCCTCATCAGGTGCAAAGGTGCAGGTGGAGTAAACAAGGGTTCCTCCGGGCTGCAGCATCTGGTCGGCATGATCTAAGATTGTCTTCTGCCGGTCGGCACAAAGAGCTACATTTTCCAAGCTCCATTCCCGGATGGCAGTATCATCCTTGCGGAACATTCCTTCGCCGGAACAAGGGGCATCCACGACGATACGGTGAAAAAACAATGGAAAATGAGATGCCATCCTGTCGGTCGATTCATTGCATACCAGTGCGTTGGGGATGCCCATCCTCTCTATATTTTGGGAGAGGATTTTGGCGCGGTTTGGAAATACTTCATTGGAGACCAGAAGGCCGGTGCCATGTAAAAGTGCCGCAATATGTGTACTCTTGCCACCGGGAGCTGCGCACAGATCACAGACCAGTTCTCCCGGACGGGGATCCAGAAGGCTTACCACAGACATGGCACTTGGCTCCTGAATATAATAAGCACCGCCCTCGTGAAGGGGATGCCTGCCGGGATGTTCCTCAGGTGAAACATAATATCCGTCCCTGGCCCAGGGAACCTCTTCTAATGAAAAAGGAAGATCAGTACAGTCCTGAAATGGATTACGCCGGAGCCCGTAAGCTCGCGGCGTATCATAGGATTGTAAGAAATCTTCCCACTCTGCTCCAAGGAGAGGCTGCCTCTCCCGGAGAAAATCAGGTGGTAAAATCTTTGGCATAATATGTCTCCCTATTAGATCAGATCGATAATATCAATATTGTCACCGGTAATACCAACCTGTGCTCCGTCTGCTGCCTCTGCGGAGTCCGGATGAGCAATGAGCCATTTGTTTCTTGCCCAGAGATATTTATCGTTATCATTGACAACGGAAATCTTTGGAGCATCCTCGTTAGTTCCCTTTGGAAGCACGATCACAACGCGGAAGCCCTCTCCCTTTTTGGCACTGCAAGGTGCATAATGAAGAGTCGTAGCGTAAAGCTCAACACCGGTTCCCTTAGGGCAGAGGAACGCTTCTGTTTTGGAAGAGTCGATCTTGCCGTCTACGATATCCTGCTGTCTTGCAACAAGGAGGATCGCATCATCTGCGGCGATATCAATCTCACTGTCCCGGTGGTATTCAAAACAGTTGAGCTTTGTGTTGGTACCGTTGCAGTAACCGATCTCAATAGGCATACCGCCGTAGCAGTTGTCACGCAGCTGTGCATAAGCAGGGGTATCCTCAAGCTCTGCAACAGATGGAACATATACTACACTGTCTTCCGGTTTCGGAGTGTTCGCCTCTAAACGCTCTAAAAGCAGCTTGTAATCATAGCCGTCTACAACTCGTCCGTAGGTACGGAAAGAATCATCAAATACTGACTGGATCTTCATAATTATAGTCCTCCATTTCTATGCCTGATAGGCAGATTGTTATTTATATAATTGTACCATATTTTTCATGAAGAGGGAATGCTTCTGAGAGAAGTTTACTATTGCCATATGAAAGGGATAAAGATATAATAATATAGAATATGCGAAAATAAGAATACTACAGCAGTAGAAAAATGGAGTGTGACGGCTCATATGAGAATTGCATTGGGACAATTAAATATGGTGTGGGAGGATAAGGGATTGTCTCTGCAAAAATCGGAAGAGCTGATCAGACAGGCAGCAGCAGGGAAGGCAGATGTGATCTTTTTTCCTGAGATGTCTCTCACCGGATTCTCCATGAATCTGGACCGGATCGGTGAGCGGAGGGCAGCTTCAGAGTCAGTGGCAGCGATGCAGAAGCTTGCTGTGAAATATGGGACAGCAGTGGGATTTGGCTGGGCGGCTCTGCCGGAGCCGGGAGATGAGAAAGGAACCAACCGGTTTACTCTGGTGGACAGGGACGGACAGGTGCTGGGAGAGTACGCCAAGCTGCATCCGTTCCGTTATGGTGGAGAAGCAGATGCATATCAGGGCGGAAATGAGCTGGTGACAGTACCGTTTTATGGACATGTGATTGGATTATATGTGTGCTATGATCTCCGGTTCCCGGAGATATTCCAGGCAGCATCGGACCGGGCGGATCTGCTGGTGGTCATAGCAGACTGGCCGGCCTCGCGCAGGGACCACTGGCTGACATTGCTGAGAGCCAGAGCCATTGAAAATCAGGCATATGTGGCAGGCATTAATTGCGTGGGGGATCTGGACGGGCTGAATTACAGCGGAGACAGCACGGTATTTGATCCTATGGGACAGATGCTGGGGACGCTGCATGGACAGGAAGGGCTTGTGGTCTGTGATATCGGAGAGGATGCCCGGACACTTCGTGAGAAGTTTCAAATGAAAAGTGACCGCAGAAATGATCTTTATATACAACAATATGAAAAAATAAGGAAGGTACAGAGCTTATGAGTAAATATGAAATGGCAGTAAGGATTTCTCAGGTACAAAGTCTGGTGGAGGAGAGAAAATACAGAAAAGCGGCAGCGGTGCTGTCTACGATCGATGTGCGTCAGGTCAAATCCCAGACAGAGCTGCAGACCTTTGCAGAGGTTTATGTCAAGACGGAGCAGTTTGAGGCAGCCAAGGCGATCTATCTGCGTATTTACAAGAGAAACAGAAATAAAAAGGTACTGTATCGTCTCATCTATCTTGCGATCCGGACAAATCATCTGGATGAAGCTGAGGATTTTTATGAGGAGTTTCAGGATCTGAATCACAGTGAACAGGAGAGCCTGATCCTTCGTTACCGGATCGACAAGGCAAAGGGAGCTTCTTTCAACCGGCTGATCGAGACTCTTGAGAGGCTGAAGGAAGAGGATTATGTTGAGGAATGGGCATATGAGCTTGCAAAGCTGTATCAGAGAGCAGGACGCGAGGAGGAGTGCCGGAGAGAATGTGAAGATATCAAGCTGTGGTTTGGCGATGGCGAGATCGTGGAGAGAGCACAGGCACTGCTTGACTATCTGGATGAGGATGAAACCATTTATTATGAGGACAGAGACTACACGGTAGCTCCACCGGAGGAGCCGAATCCGGACGATACCGGTTCCCTGCCGGATCTGGGACCGGAGATCATGAAGCAGGAAATAGAAAAAATGAAGCGCAAAAAAAGGGATGAAAAGCGCAGAGAAGCCATGGACGCCGAGGATGATGACGAAGAGTTTGTGGATGATTATGAGGATGAGACAGAGGATGGGGAGCTGTTAGTCGCTCCGGAGGAGATCACCCAGAAGGCGAAGGGCGGTTTTCATCTGCTGCGGGGGCTGTGGAAACGCGGAGACAGAGATAAGCAGGAAGAGGCCGTAACGGAAGATGATCTGCAGGAAACAAATCCGGAGGAGTCAGATGAGGAGGAGATGGATCCGACGGAGTCTGAGGAAGAGACTGCGGCAGCAATGGAGGAAGACATAGAGGCTGCGGCCGGCACCCCTGATGTGTCTGATGATATGGAGGATGATCTGGAGCAGTGGAAACCGGATCAGAGCAGGGACAGTGAAAACAGTGAGGAGCAAGGAGAGCAAAATACGGTGGCTCCGATGAGTCAGGAGATGAAGAATACGTTAGCTGCCGCTGTGGAGAATGTATTGGCGGAGCAGGCGGCATCCCGGGAGGAGCCGGAAAAACCGGAAAAACCGTCCCAGTCAGGGCTTGGGATCACACAGGACCTGGCCAAGGAGATCACGGCGATCTTTGAGGCAGAAAAGAGAGAACAGTTAAAGGAAAAGGCTGTGGCAGTCGTAGACGATGCAGCCGGTAAGATCAGTGACGTGCCCAATCTTGCATCAGATGTTCTGGGACGCATGACACAGGCTGTCCAGAGCAAGGTTGGTAAAACATATATTCCGATGGACGTTTCGGAGACAGTGGACGGGCAGCAGGGCTCAGCGGATACGACAGAACTTCAGCAGGAGGCTGCGGAAATGGCAGCCGGTGCGCCGGAGGAGACAGATGAGGTACAGCGGCCGGTAGGCATGGAGGAAATCGTATCTTCAGGAGTACTTCCTGTGAAAGAAGATGATGTAACTATGATCGAACTGGATCAGATTATGCCGGAGCCCGATATTCCGGAGCTGCGCCAGGTTATGCCGGAGGACAGTCCGGAGCTTGGTAATCTGCCGGAGCTGGAGGAGGATGAGCTGCCGACTACCAGAGCACTTCATCACTCCTTTGATGACATTCTGACACTGATCGCCGGAGAGCTGGAGCCGAAGCATTTTGTACTCATGGGAGAAGGAGAGGATAAGATCATCGGTATTACCAAGAAGATCGTTCGTGTCAATTATGAAAAAGGCTTCCTTTCCACCAACCAGATCGCAAAGATCAATTCCAGCCAGTTAAATCAGATGGACCTGTTAAGAGTTTGTAATCAGATCAAGGGCAACTGCCTGCTGATCGACAATGCGTCAGAGCTGGCATTTTCTACGATCACTAAAATATTCGCAGTGATGGATGCCTTCCGGGGGGATTTTATCGTAGTCCTTGCGGATGAGGGAAATACACTGGATGAACTTTTCCGGGTAGCACCGGCATTGGCAAGACGTTTTGAATATGTCATTGATATTGGACAATACAGTGAGGAGGATTATCAGTAAATGGCAGGAGAAGAAATTCATGTAATTGGTCATATTAATCCCGATACGGATTCTGTCTGTTCTGCGATTGCGTATGCGGCATTTAAAAGACAGATGACAGGGAAGCGGTATACAGCGAAAAGAGCGGGACAGATCAACTCGGAGACACGCTTTGTGCTTCAGCGGTTTGGTGTGCCTGAGCCGGAATACCTCAGTGATGTCAGAACACAGGTGTGTGATATTGATGTGGTTCAGGTGCCGGGTGTGGGCAGTGATATCTCCCTGAAGCGTGCATGGGAGATCATGAAAGAGGGCGGTCTTGCGACACTTCCTGTGGTTTGCAAAAACGGGCAGCTGGAAGGTCTTATTACTATAGAGGATATTGCAAAATCCTACATGGATGTTTACGACAGCTGCATTATTGCAAATGCGCAGACACCTTTTCATAATCTCATCGAGACACTGGAGGGAGAAATGATCGCGGGAGACCCGGAGGAGATCATCCGGTCAGGCAAATGTCTGATCGCAGCAGCGAACCCGGATCTTATGGAAAATTATATTGAAAAGGATGATATCGTAATCCTCGGAAACCGTTATGAGTCCCAGCTGTGTGCCATTGAGATGGGTGCAAAATGCATTATTGTGTGTGATGGATCTCTGGTGTCCTTTACCATCAAAAAGCTGGCAGAGAGTAAGGGGTGTTTTATCATTAAAACACCGTATGACACGTATACAGCAACACGTCTGGTCAATCAGAGTATGCCGATACGTTATTTTATGAAGCAGAAGGATCTGATCACATTTCAGAGAAATGACTTCGTCGATGATATCCGTGAGACCATGGCCAAGAAGAGATACCGCGATTTCCCAATCATGGACTTAAATGGCAGCTATTTTGGCATGATCTCCAGACGGAGCCTGCTGGGAGCACGCAAGAAGCGTCTCGTGCTGGTGGATCACAATGAGGTGACACAGGCGGTAGACGGGCTGGATGAAGCAGAGGTTCTGGAGGTGATCGACCATCACAGGATCGGCAGTCTGGAAACCATGAATCCGGTATATTTTCGGAATCAGCCGCTGGGATGTACGGCAACGATCATTTATCAGATGTACCGGGAGCAGGAGCTGGAGATCAGCAGAGAGATCGCCGGTCTGCTTTGCTCTGCCATACTTTCAGACACTCTGATCTTCCGTTCACCGACCTGTACGGAAACAGACAAAAAGGCGGCCTATGCTCTGGCAGAGATTGCCGGGATCGAGCCGGAGTCTTATGCAGCGGAGATGTTTGCAGCGGGAAGTAATCTGTCATCCAAAACGCCGGAGGAGATCTTTTATCAGGATTTCAAAAAATTTGTTGTCAATGAGGTTTCCTTTGGAGTAGGCCAGATCAATTCTATGACACAGGGGGATCTGGATGATGTCAGGGAAAGGATGATCCCATATATGGAAAAGGCGCTGACAGCACATTCGATCCCGATGCTGTTCTTTATGCTGACCAATATCATGCAGGGAACCACGGAGCTGCTTTGTGCCGGTAATGGGGCGAGGGAGCTTGCACTGGAGGCATTTCATCTGAAAGAGGATACCCGGCAGATCGTGTTGGAAAATACAGTCTCCCGTAAGAAACAGCTGATCCCTGCACTGATGCAGGCACTCCAGCAGTAAGGAAGAGGAGCTGATGCAGGATTGACTGTAAATTGTAAGAAAGTTGACAGAAATTTGACATAAACAGGATATAAACTAAAAAAAGGTAACTATTAAATTTATCATAAATCGCTAGAAAAGGGGGAAAAAGCGAAATGTTTCAACAAGGGGAAAAAAGAAAAAACAAGAAGACAAAAGTACTAACCGTCATAATGGCACTTTCTATGCTGTTTGTACAGCTGTTTGGTGTGCTGCCGGTAAAAACGGCATCTGCAGAGGAGGATACGGCGGATCTGCGTATTATGTTTACGACAGATCTCCATGGACAGGTTGTGGATGTGGATTATTCTAAGGGGACATTATTTGCCAATGGGGGATTGACAAAGGCGTCTACCTTATTGACCAAGGCTAAAAGTGAAGTGGCAGCGGGCAATACGCTTTTGTTTGATCTGGGGGATGTGATGTATGATTACACCACAGATTATATTTATGAGCACGATCAGAATGAGATTCAGCCGATTTATAAGGCGATGGCTTCTTTAAATTATGATGCGATCATTTTGGGAAATCATGATTATGAGTATACACTGCCATATATCCAGAAGCAGTATGAGTCTACCGGGTTGAAGGATAAGGTGATTGCTTCCAATATTACGGATGCCATAACGGGAAAACATGTTTTCAATGAAAATAAGATCATCGAGAAAACCCTGACAACGGCGGACGGATCCAATGTGACCGTTAAGGTAGGTGTGATCGGAGAGTCTATTCCGACATTATCCAAAAAGAGATGTGATTATACCGGAGTTCTTGTCGGAGAAGATATGGTTGCCAATGTGCAGAAGGAAACAAAAAAGCTGAAGGATGCCGGAGCGGACGTAGTAGTTGTACTGGCTCATTCCGGTGTGGGGGCTGAGCAGCCGGCACTGATGGATGAGAATGTAGGATATGCTCTTACAAAGATTGACGGTGTTGATGCTGTTTTGTGTGGTCATCTTCATTCCAATTTCTGTGCAGACGGTACCACAAAATATGATAAATACCCGGGTGTTGATACGAAAACAGGTCTGGTCAATGGCAAAAACCTTGTCATGGTTGCCAACAGCGGACAGGGAATAGGCGTTGTGGATCTGGGGATATCAAAGGATAAACAGATCGTCAGCAGAAAATCACAGATCCGTAAAACAAAGAAAAACACAGCGATCGATCAGAACATTTCATCCTTTTTAGATCAGTGGGGTTCCGTATTTGCAGCGGACTGTACAGAAGTACTTGCAGAGCTGAAGTCCGGTGCCAGATGGCAGAATTATCTGGGCACTCTGGAGGACAGCAGTCCGATCCAGCTGTTAAATGATATGGCTATTTCATATGGTATGGAATACCAGAATAATGAAAATACGGATTGTAAGGGGCTGCCGGTAGTGGCAGCGTCCAAATACTCGCGCTATGGTGCGGGAAGCGGTCTGGACTATTATGATGTTAAGGATTATTTTACCAGTGCCGATCTGTATCAGCTGATGAATTACAGAATCCAGCTGTGGCGTTATAAGGTTACGGGAGCGCAGCTCCGGGAATGGCTGGAGTGGGCAGCAAGTGCCTATGAAACGGCAGGAAGCAATGTAGTATCCGGTTCGGCAGTCAGTACGCCGGCACCGACGGAAACTCCGGACATTGCTTCTCCAGGAGCGGTAACGGCAGAACCGGAACAGACTGAGCCGTCTCAGACTGCGCCTGTTTTGACACGGAGTGTTTCCGGTGCCAACAAGGGGATATCGCAGACGAGCAATCTTCTGGCAGGGATTCTTAATTATAAGGGTTCCAGACCATTACAGTACTCTCTGCAGGAGTTATACCTTACGGATCTGAGCCGTTTCTATATTCTGGATGGTGTAGAGTATACGATCGATACCAGCGTGGCACCGCGTTATGATTATGGTGGAAACAAGATCAACGATACATGGAGGGTTACCAATGTAACCAGAAACGGACAGGAGATCAAGGATACGGATCAGTTTCTTCTGATCGTCAATCGTCTTGATTCCACGAAGATTCCGGAAATGTTTAAGGTGGAACCAATGAGTAAGCTGAGTCAGGCGGATACCAGAGAATACTTTAAAAAGTATCTGATGAAGCAGGCTGAATGTGGAAGTCTTGGCAATCTGGAGGATGACAACTGGAATGTGAAGTATTCCAACCGGTATTATTACATACTGAAAACCGGCTCAGGAGCAAGAGATATGATCGATCAGAGATCCTGGATCAAAGAAAAACTGGATTCTTCCGGAGATTTTGATTATTACCGGGCGGATCTGTCCGATATGGATCTGTCCGACAAAACGGGTCCGGATCTGAATCTGGCAGCTTTGACAGAGATTGAGACAAACCATCCGGTCAAGGTTGCAGTGCAGGCAACAGACCGGTCCGGCATTGCCTCTCTGTCTTATCTGAGTGGAAAATATCTGGCGGATTCCATTGCATGGAATAATGCCAAGGCTGTTCAGAATGGTGTTTTTGCAGCGGACAAGAATACCATATATTCTGTACGAGCTGTGGATGGACGGGGAAATGTGACAATCCGTTATATCCGCATTAATAACATTAATGAAGGTATTCTTGAAGCTCCGAAGGTAGACACCTATACCAACCGTAAGGCATACATCACAGGAAAAGCAGAGCCGGTAACTACCATATACTTTGAGTTGGAAGATTCTACTGTTTACAAGACAAGCGTAAATGATGATGGAACCTTTAAGTATGCACTGCCACCGCAGAAAGCAGGGAAAAAGGTATTTGTCTATGTGAAGGACGATGAGGGACGCTGCAGTGCAAGAACGGTTGTCATTGTTAAGAGAACCGGACCAAACAAGCCGGTTATGGACAGACCAACGACAGCGGTCAGAACTATAACAGGTGAGATCAATGACAAAAATGTTTATCCGTTCTTTATATTAGACAGTAAGAAAACAGTATTTATGCAGGATGATGGAACAGAAGAGCTTTATAAACAGTGCGAGCTTTACAATAAAGATTACAAGGTTGAGAAGATCGCAATGGACATTACAAGCGATGGCAGCTATACATTTTCACTGCCATATCTGCTTACGGCAAAGACCGAGCTGAAGATGCGTACAGTCGATGTTGCCTACAGAGTCAGCATGGGCACCAAACGGGTTGTAAAGCAGACTGTTCCTGCAAAGCCGACCATGCAGACAGTGACAAATCTTTCCACCAAGGTCAAGGTATTTTCTGAGGAGAAATGTAAGAGTGCTACGATCAAGGTAGGTAAAAAGAAATATACCATCACCAAGAAAACCTATGTGTCATCCAAGAAAATGTACCGTTATCAGAGAAAAATTGAGAAGACCAATTCCGGCGTAAAGGTAAATGCTTATCTTACGAACTCAAAGGGAAACAGCCCGGTATTGAAGACGACGAAAACAGAGGTTGTACCGGACACTCCAAAGGTCGATAAGCTGAAGGCCGGTCTGAAAAGGATCACAGGTCATGTAGATGTGGTGGGAGACGGAACAGAGGCAGATGGTGCAACAGTGGAGAACACCAATACAAAAGTCTTTATCCTGGTCAATGGAAAGAAGTATACTGCTTCCATCGATTTTGAGGGAAATTATACTGTGAAGCTTAAAAAGCCTTTGGCGTCAAAGGATAAAGTGATCGTTAAGGCAAGAAATAAAAAAGGTATGGGAATCAAGAAAAAATATGTTTTGAAATAATACCTTAATACAATGCCAGATCAAAAGAGGGAATTTCGATTCCCTCTTTTTTTGATGAAGTTTTTGAAACTGTAATGAGATTGTAAGATGTGGCAGCTATAATGTAGTGGAGTCTTAGAGATAACTAAGAGGAAAGAGAGGAAAAAAGATGGAAATATTAAAAACCATAGATCTGTGTAAACAATACGGGGAAGGGGAAAATGAAGTGCATGCCCTGGACCATGTTTCAATCGCTGTGGAGGAGGGGGAATTTATCGCAGTGGCAGGCTCCTCCGGAAGCGGAAAATCAACACTGCTAAATATGCTGGGAGGCCTTGACCGGCCAACCTCCGGAGAGGTGATGGTGAGAGGGAAAGAGATTTTTAAAATGAATGATGAAGAGCTGACTATTTTCCGCCGCCGTAATATCGGCTTTGTATTTCAGAATTATAATCTGGTTCCCATCTTAAATGTATATGAGAATATTGTGCTGCCCATCGAGCTGGATGGCGGCAGGGTCGATGAGGGGTATGTGGACACGATCATACAGACACTGGGGTTAGAGAAAAAGCTTACGGCAATGCCAAATCAGCTCTCCGGAGGGCAGCAGCAGCGTGTCGCGATCGCAAGGGCTCTGGCTGCGAAGCCCGCGATCATTCTGGCAGATGAACCTACGGGAAATCTGGACAGCCGTACCGGGATGGATGTAGTCTCACTGTTAAAGGTGACCAGCCGGGAGTTTCATCAGACAATCGTGATGATCACCCACAACGAGGAGATCGCACAGATGGCAGATCGGGTGATCCGGATCGAGGACGGAAAGGCAGAGGCAGGTGATATGGCATGTTAAAAAACAATAATCAGGAGGTGCTTCGCCGCCTTAGCAGACGGTCCATCAAGGCAGAGCGTACAAGAAATTTTTTTGCAGTGCTGGCGATCATTTTGACCACCTTTATGTTTACGACGGTATTTACCATCGGGATCAGTCTGATCCGGAATATGAGCATTATGCAGATCCGTAATTTGGGATCGCAAAGCACGATCCGGCTGGAGCAGCCATCAGAGCAGCAGATGGATCAGATAAAGGATATGCAGGATCTGAGAGCTATGGGAGTACAGATCAGTGCCGGCAGCAGAAAGGAAGCTTCCGGGGAAAAAACGGTGGCACTGTGGTATTACGATACGGAGGAATACAGTAAGAATTACATCCCATCCATCAGTCGTATTCATGGAACGTATCCGGAGAAACAGGATCAGATCATGCTGTCAGAGACGTCTCTGGCTGTGATCGGTATCAATAAACCGAAAATAGGGGGAAAGGTAACTCTTTATGATGGAAAAAGAGAGGAAACCTTTACTTTAAGCGGCTGGTATAGGGATTATATCTATGGGAAAGCAGTAGGTCTCGTTTCAAAGGAATATGTCCAAAAAATGGGACTCGATAAAAGAGAAAATAAAACACTGTCCATATCTGCCAAAGGTGACAGGAAATATATTTTATATAAAAAACTGGAGGATCAGGTCAGTCTGGACGAGGTTACGCAGGCGAATGGTGTAAAACGAACGCAGGCGTGGGACTCGGCATTTAGCGAGGATCAAAACAATGACATGGAGAGAGTTATCGTTGTTGCTACCTTGCTCGCCGTGGGAGCGATCATTATCCTGAGCG
>CAKRHL010000045.1 GCA_934338765.1 uncultured Lachnospiraceae bacterium
GTGCTGGTGGACTCCTCCGACATGAACATTGATCAGGTTGTGGATGAGATTATTCGTATTTATCAGGAGAAGACAAAATGAATGTAACAGTAGCAAAAAGTGCGGGCTTCTGCTTTGGTGTAAAGCGGGCCATTGATACCGTGTATCAGGAAATTGAAAAAGGCGAAAAGGTATTTACTCTGGGTCCGATCATTCACAATGAGCAGGTTGTGGAGGAATTGGAGGAGAAAGGCGTAAAAGTCATTAATTCGATAGAAGAGCTTGCCGATATAAAGGACGGAACCGTAGTGATACGTTCCCACGGGGTATCCGAACAGGTTATCCGGCAGTTGGAGAAGTATGATATAAAGATCGTCGATGCGACGTGTCCCTTTGTAAGTAAGATACACCGCATCGTACAGGAAAAGTACCGGGAGGGTTTCCAGATTGTTATTATAGGCAATAAGACACACCCGGAGGTGGAGGGCATCAATGGGTGGTGTAAGGACAGTGCTGTTGTTCTTGAAACTGTTTCGGAAGCAGAAAAATTTCGCCCGGATCCACAAAAAAAGCTGTGTATTGTATCGCAAACGACTTTTAATTACAAGAAATTCAAAGATATGGTTGATATTTTTGAAAAAAAGAGTTATGATATACTTGTTATGAATACAATTTGCAACGCTACCGAAGAGCGTCAGACTGAAGCAGGTACTATTGCAAGGCAATCCGACGCGATGTTGGTGATAGGTGGAAAACACAGCTCGAACACCCAAAAGCTGTATGAAATCTGCAGCAAAGAGTGTACGAACACATATTTTATACAGACACTTGACGACCTGAATTTGGAACTATTTCAATCTTTTCGTAGCGTGGGTATTACTGCCGGGGCATCAACCCCAAACAATATTATTAAGGAGGTTCAAACGTATGTCAGACATGAACAATGACTTTGAACAGATGTTAGAAGCATCATTAGTAACAATCCACAATGGAGAGATTGTAGAAGGGACAGTTATCGATGTAAAGGAAGATGAGATTGTCCTGAACATTGGCTACAAGGCTGATGGTATCATCACACGTAACGAGTACAGCAATCAGTCAGGGATCGACCTGAGAGATGTTGTAAAAGTTGACGATGTAATGAAGGCAAAGGTTCTTAAGGTAAACGACGGAGAGGGTCAGGTATTATTGACCTATAAGCGTCTTGCAATGGAGAAGAGCAATGAGCGTATTCGTGAAGCTTTTGAGAATAAAGAGGTATTAAAGGCACCTGTAACTGCTGTATTATCTGGCGGTTTGAGTGTTGTAGTAGATGAGACCAAGATCTTCATTCCTGCAAGCCTTGTATCAGATTCTTATGAGAAGGATCTTTCCAAGTACAACGGACAGGAGATTGAATTTGTTGTTACAGAGTTCAATCCAAAGAAGAGAAGAATCATCGGTGATAGAAAGCAGCTTCTGGTTGCTGAGAAGGCAAAACTCAAAGAGGAGCTTTTCGCAAGAATCCATGTTGGTGATGTTGTTGAGGGTACCGTAAAGAACCTTACAGACTTTGGTGCATTCATTGATTTAGGTGGTGCAGACGGTCTTCTTCATATCTCTGAGATGTCCTGGGGACGTGTTGAGAATCCTCGCAAGGTATTCAAGGTTGGTGATGTGACAAAGGTACTCATCAAGGATATCAAGGAGGATAAGATCGCACTGAGCCTGAAGTTCGAGGATCAGAATCCTTGGCTGAATGCAGATGGTAAGTACAATGTTGGTGCCATCGTTAAGGGTAAGGTTGCCAGAATGGCAGACTTCGGTGCATTCGTAGAGCTTGAGCCGGGTGTTGATGCACTTCTTCATGTTTCCCAGATTTCCAAGGAGCATGTTGACAAGCCGTCTGATGTATTATCTGTAGGCCAGGAGATCGAGGCAAAGGTTGTTGATTTCAACAATGAGGATCACAAGATCAGCCTGAGCATGAAGGCTCTGTTAAACGACAATGCTTCTGAGGACGAGGAGGCAGCTGTTGATACAGACGCTGAGTAATTAGAGTGAAATGTTCTTTCGCCAACTCATCATGGTGTGGGTTGGCGAATTTTTTTCCGATCAGAAAAGAAGATTTACTGTTGGTATAATGCATAGGATTTGAGGTTACAGGTTATGGGAAAGGTGTGGTGATAACTATGGGCGATTATGAAGTTTTCAAATCGAAGATATTCCAAATGACAAAGATTGATCTGAGCTGTTACAAGGAACGTCAGATGAAACGCAGAATTGATGCTTTGATCACCAAGAGAGGTATCACATCATATGAGGCGTATGTAAATGCTCTGAGAACGGATGCGGAGCTTATGGAGGAGTTTGTGACATATCTGACGATTAATGTATCGGAGTTCTACCGTAATCCGGAGCAGTGGAAGATGCTGGAAAATGAGATATTTCCATATTTGTTTGAACGGTTTGGTAATACATTAAAGATATGGAGTGCCGCCTGTTCTACGGGGGATGAACCTTATACATTGGTGATGCTTCTTGCAAAATTTATCCCGTTAAGCAGGATTAAGATCATTGCCACCGATCTGGATAAACAGGTTTTGGAGAAGGCACAGATTGGGCTTTACGATGAAAAGAGCCTGAAGGGACTGCCGAAGGAGTTTGTACAGAAGTATTTTACACAGATTGGCAGCAGCTATCAGATCCATGATGAGGTGAAACGCTGTGTGCAGTTTAAGCAGCACAATCTGCTGAAGGATCCATATCCGTCACAGTGTGATCTGATCGTATGCCGCAATGTCATGATCTATTTTACAGAGGAAGCCAAGAAGGGGATGTATCATCGTTTTAATGACGCTCTCAAAAAGGATGGGATGCTGTTTGTAGGAAGCACGGAGCAGATCATTGCACCGGCTGATTATGGATTTACGACATACCGTTCCTTCTTCTATAAAAAGGATTGATATGAGCGGTTTCCTTTGGAAATCATTAATTCAATTATTCAAAAGACAGTTTTCAGGGAGGTTCCGGATGCTGTCTTTTTTGTGTTAGAAATTTTTTCAGTATCCGTTCTTATTGTGTATTAACATTCACATAGCCAACGAGGATGACTTCTTGCACTATGGATGAAATTCGGGTATAATGTATTTTGTATGCTTATGCATAATAGCCCTATTAGGCTTGATAAACAGGGTGTATGATCAGGAGAAGCAGGAAAGGTTGGATATATTATGGACGAAAAGATAAGAATTGTAGTAGATGCCATGGGTGGAGATAATGCCCCGGAGGCACCGGTTCACGGTGCGGTTGATGCACTGGCAGAGAATGACAAGATAGAGATTACACTGGTGGGACGTACTCCGGACATTGAAGCAGAGTTAGCGAAGTACAGCTACGATAAGGACAGAGTTCATATTGTCCATGCAGAGGATGTCATTGGCTTCGATGAGCCACCGGTAGAGGCAATCCGCAAAAAGAAGGATTCCTCTATTGTGGTAGGTATGAAGCTTGTGAAAAAGGGAGAGGCAGACGCCTTTGTATCCGCAGGAAGCACCGGTGCGATCCTGGTAGGAGGCCAGCTTGTGGTGGGCAGGATCCGTGGCGTAGAGAGAGCTCCTCTGGCACCGTTGATCCCGACGACAGAGGGCGTTTCTCTTTTGATCGATTGTGGTGCCAATGTAGATGCCAGAGCTTCTCATCTGGTACAGTTTGCCAAAATGGGTTCCATCTATATGGAGAATATCGTTGGGATCAAGAATCCCCGCGTTGCTATTGTAAATATCGGAGCCGAGGAAGAAAAAGGGAATGCTCTTGTAAAAGAGACATATCCTTTATTAAAAGAATGTGAGGATATCAACTTTATCGGAAGTATTGAAGCGAGAGATATCCCAAAGGGGGGAGCAGATGTTATCGTCTGTGAAGCCTTTGTGGGAAATGTGATCCTGAAGCTGTATGAGGGACTTGGTTCTGCATTGCTGCACAAGGTAAAGGAGGGACTCATGAGTTCTCTTCGCAGCAAGATCGGGGCTCTTCTGATCAAGCCGGCATTGAAGAAGACGATGAAAGATTTTGATGCCTCAGAGCACGGCGGAGCCCCTCTTCTGGGACTGAAAGGTCTTGTGGTAAAGGCGCATGGAAGCTCCAGCGAGGTGGAGATCAAAACAGCGATCCTTCAGTGCATTTCCTTCAGTGAGGAAGGCATTAATGACAGGATCAAAGAAAATCTCAAGTTAGATTGATAAGTATAAAGTCCGATGGTGATATCGGGGCGACAGACAGGAGATCATCTGATACTTTCCATAAACTTAGATAAGATGGTGATAAATATGGAATATGAAAAGCTGCAGAATCTTTTGGCAGAAATATTAGAGGTTGAACCGGAGCAGATCCGCAGAGAGAAATCCTTTGTAAGGGATTATGGAGCGGATTCCATGACTCTTTTTCAGATATTGATGGGCGTGGAGGCTGTTTTTGGAGTGATCGTAGAGGAAGAGGAGCTTCTTCAGTGGAATACTGTGGGAGAGCTTTGGGAATATTTACAGACAGGCAGAGGAATTACAGGAAAGGGTTCATCGTTATGAGATCAAAAGAGATGGAGGAGTTTGAGAAGGAAGCAGGGTATATTTTTAAGGACAAGTCATTGCTGGCAACGGCATTGACCCACAGCTCATACTCCAACGAAAAGAAAATGAAAAAGACAAAGTGCAATGAGAGACTGGAATTTCTGGGAGATGCTGTGCTGGAGCTGGTATCCAGTGAGTTTATCTTCCGCAGTCATCCGGACATGCCGGAGGGAGAGATGACCAAGACCAGAGCGAGCTATGTCTGTGAGCCAACGCTGGCACTTTGCGCCAGAGAGATTCATCTGGGGGATTATCTGCGCCTGGGAAAGGGTGAGGAGCTTACCGGAGGCAGACAGAGAGATTCGGTGCTGTCGGATGCTCTGGAGGCGACCATTGGTGCCGTCTATATGGACGGGGGATTTGAACCGGCCAAACGATATATCGAGGAGCATATTCTCAAGGACATTGATAATAAAAAGCTTTTTTATGACAGTAAAACATTTCTGCAGGAAATTGTTCAGCGCCATGAGGGTGATACGCTGGAATATAAACTGATCGGAGAAAGCGGACCGGATCATCATAAGGAGTATCAGGCTGCCGTATTTGTCAATGGCAGACAGATATCTACCGGAACCGGTCAGACCAAAAAGAAAGCAGAGCAGTCTGCGGCCTATGAGGCGATACTGGTCTTAAAAAGAGAGGCGGACGGACGCCAATAGTCACAGGGAGAACATAGATGTATTTAAAAAGTCTGGAAGTGCATGGTTTTAAATCATTTGCCAATAAATTGTTATTTGAATTTCATAATGGTATTACGGCGATTGTAGGACCTAACGGAAGTGGAAAGAGCAATGTTGCCGATGCCGTGCGTTGGGTACTGGGTGAGCAGAGTGCCAAGCAGCTTCGTGGTGCCAAGATGGAGGACATTATCTTTGCGGGAACGGAGCTTCGAAAGCCTCTGGGGTATGCCTATGTAGCCATTACCATCAGCAACGAGGATCATAAGCTAAATGTACCGTATGAGGAGGTAACCATTGCCAGAAGAGTGTATCGTTCCGGTGAGAGTGAGTATCTCTTAAATGGTGCATCCTGCCGTCTGCGTGATATTCAGGAGCTGTTGTTTGATACCGGTATCGGTAAGGAGGGCTATTCCATTATCGGACAGGGACAGATCGATAAGATCCTCAGTGGTAAGCCGGAGGAGAGGCGTGAGCTTTTTGATGAGGCTGCCGGTATTGTGAAGTTCAAAAAGAGAAAGGCTGCTGCAGAGAAAAACCTGGCGGAGGAGCAGCAGAATATGGTCCGTATCGAGGATATTCTGTCGGAGCTGGAAAAGCAGGTAGGACCACTGGAGAAGCAGTCGGAGAAGGCACATGAATATCTGATCTATCGTGATGAGCTTCGTAATCTGGATGTCAATATCTTTTTGATGGAGTATGATCAGATTCATACGGAGATGGAAGAGGTGTCCCAGAAACAGGACATTGCTTCCGGTGATCTGGAACAGGCCAAAAAGGATTTTGAAGAGACAAAGGCGGAATATGCACAGGTGGAGGAGGTGCTGGAAAAGCACAACCAGAGTCTGGAGGAGAATAAGGAACGCCTGACCAATTCCAGAGTATCCTTAAATGAGCAGGAAGGAAATGTCCGGGTGCTGCAGGAGCAGATCCGGAGTGCCAGCCAGAATGAGGAGCATTATAAAGAGCGTCTGGAGAATCTCCAAAAATCCATGGACCAGGCGAAGGAGGAAAAGGCAGGATATCAGGAGAAGCAGGATGCCTTTGACGAACGCCTCGCCGGGATCCGTAAGGAACAGGATGAAATGAAGGAGCGTCTTGCACAGACCTCCGGCCAGATCGCATCCACAGAGAAAGAGATTGCAGACCGCAATAACGATATTCTGACGGCAATGAGCCAGACCACAGAGATCAAAACAGAGCAGCAGAAGTATGAAACACAGCTGGAACAGATCAATGTAAAGCGGGCTGAAATGACCCAGAAGGTGTTGAAAAATAAATCCGAAGCGGCAGGCCTGCAGGAAACCATGGAGCAGCAAAAAGCGATCCTGTCCGATATTTCGGACAAGATCGAAGGAATGGATGCCAATAATACAGAGATCCGTAATGCGTTAAAGCGTCTTTCCGAGCGAAGTCAGGAGCTGGAAAAAGAGCACCGGGATACCCAGCAGAAGTTCCATATGGCAAACTCCCGTCTCAATTCCTTAAAGAATATGACGGAGCGTTATGAAGGCTTTGGTCAGAGTATCCGCCGTGTGATGGAACAGAAGGAGCATAATCCCGGCATCATTGGTGTTGTTGCAGACATTATCCGGGTGGAAAAGGATTATGAGATCGCGATCGAGACGGCTTTGGGCGGCAGCATCCAGAATATTGTCACAGACAATGAACAGACTGCCAAGGCGATGATCGCGTTGTTAAAAAAGAACCGCTACGGCCGTGCTACCTTCCTTCCGTTAACTAATATGTCCGGCCGGGGTGTAAATCAGGCACAGAATATATTAAGGGAGCCGGGTGTGGTAGGTTTTGGATCTTCTCTGGTGCATGCGGATGCGAAGTTTGACCAGCTGATCGAATATCTTCTGGGCAGATTTGTGGTGGTAGATCATATTGATAATGCCATTGCTCTTGCCAGAAAATATAAGCATTCCCTTCGGATTGTAACGAAGGAGGGAGAGCTTTTAAATCCGGGCGGTTCTATGTCCGGTGGAGCTTATAAAAACAACAATAATCTCCTGGGACGCCACCGTGAGATGGAAAATCTTGAAAAGGAAGTGGAGGCGCAGAGAGAGAGAATGCGCGGGATCCTGCGGGAGCAGGAGGAAGGCCGCAAAGAAGCCGAGGAGCAGCAGAAGGCCATCGAAAAGAACCGCAGCATCCGTCAGGAGCTGATCCTGCAGCAAAATACGGCTAAGATCAATTACGACAGAGCCAGAGGAGATTTCCTGCAGAACCAGAATGAGCTGGAGCAGATCCGTCTGGACAGCCAGGGGATCGAGAGTACGAAAGCAGAGCTTCAGAAGCAGTTAGATGATCTGAAAGCGAGCATCAGCGACAGTGAGAGCCGCAGCAAGGAGAATGAAACATATCTGGAGGAGCTGAATCATCGTCTGGAGGAGCTTCGTGAGGCTGAAAAGGAGCTTACGGAGAAAAACAACGAGTATACGCTGAAGATCTCCACAGAGGTTCAGAGCAATGAATTTGTGGCTCAGAATATCGCCCGTATCAATGAGACGATGGAACAGCTGACATCAGAGCTTGCCGGAATCCAGTCGGACAGCAGACAGGCAGAGGATCTCATGCTGGAAAAACAGCAGGAGATTGAGAAGGCAAAGAAGCAGATCGAGGATACAGCGGGAGAGATCGCAGAGCTGGAGGAAACGATCCGTCAGGAGACGGAGCAGAAGGACGAGCTTTCCAGACAACATAAAGACTTCATTGATAAGAGAGAAGGTCTTTCTGACAAGATCAATGAGCTGGATAAAGAGTGTTTCCGTCTGAATAATCAGAAGGAAAAAATGGAGGAGCGGATCAACTCACGGACTACATATATGTGGGAGCAGTACGAGCTGACTTATCATGGGGCAGAGGAGCTTCGGACAAACACGGAGCTTTCTATGCCGCAGATGAAGCAGGAGATCGGTTCCTTAAAATCCAGGATCAAGGCACTGGGAGATGTCAATGTCAATGCCATTGAACAGTATCAGGATGTGCTGGAGCGTTACACCCAGTTAAAGACGCAGCATGACGATCTGATCAAGGCGGCTGGCGTGTTGGAGGGGATCATCAGTGAGCTGGACGAGTCCATGCGAAAGCAGTTTGCCGAGCAGTTTGCCGAGATCCGGGAACGTTTTGACAAGGTATTTAAGGAGCTTTTTGGTGGAGGCCGTGGTACTTTGGAGCTTCTGGAAGAGGAAGATATCCTGACGGCAGGCATCAAGATCGTTGCACAGCCACCGGGAAAGAAGCTTCAGAATATGATGCAGCTTTCCGGTGGAGAGAAGGCATTGACGGCTATTGCGTTGTTATTTGCTATTCAGAGTCTGAAGCCTTCCCCGTTCTGTCTGCTGGACGAGATCGAGGCGGCACTGGACGATTCCAACGTAGACCGTTATGCCCAGTATCTTCATAAGCTGACAAAGGATACCCAGTTTATTGTGATCACCCATCGTCGAGGCACGATGAATGCGGCAGATATTCTGTATGGTATCACCATGCAGGAGAAGGGCGTTTCTACACTGGTATCCGTAAATCTTCTGGATGAGAAGGATGTTGTAAACTAATGGACTCGTGGCTTGATATCCGGCCGGGTCTGGCTGGATACAGGTGAGGATATGGTCTGCATCGCAGGACAGATTATATATATCGCATTATGCGGGAAATGGAGCAGTTATGGGATTTTTTGACAGATTAAAAAGTGGTCTGACAAAGACCAGAGACAATTTTGTATCAGGAATCGATTCTCTTTTCAGCGGTTTTTCCGAGATTGATGATGATTTTTATGAGGAGCTGGAGGAGATCCTGATCATGGCGGATATTGGTGTGAACACCACCGACAGGATCATTGAGGATCTTAAGGAAAAGGTAAAGGAGCAGAAGATCAAGGAGGTTTCCGTATGCAGAAAGCTTCTGATGGATACCATAAAGCAGCAGATGCAGGTGGACGAGACGGCATATGAGTTTGAGCATAAGACATCTGTAGTATTGATGATCGGTGTCAATGGTGTGGGAAAGACGACTTCTGTCGGAAAGCTGGCCGGTCAGTTAAAGGCCCAGGGCAAAAAGGTGATCCTGGCGGCAGCAGATACCTTCCGTGCGGCAGCCATTGAGCAGCTGACGGAGTGGTCTAACCGTGCCGGTGTGGAGATCATTGCCGGACAGGAGGGCGGTGATCCTGCTTCTGTTGTTTTCGATGCAGTGAATGCTGCAAAGGCGAGAAAGGCAGACGTACTGATCTGCGATACAGCAGGTCGTCTTCACAATAAAAAGAACCTGATGGAGGAGCTTCGCAAGATCAACCGCATTATTGAACGGGAGTTTCCAGAGGCGTATCGGGAGACTCTGATTGTATTGGATGGAACCACAGGCCAGAATGCGCTGGTACAGGCAAAGCAGTTTGCGGAGGTTGCGGATATTTCCGGAATCGTTCTGACAAAGCTGGATGGAACGGCCAGAGGCGGTATTGCGATCGCCATTCAGTCGGAGATGAATATTCCGGTGAAATATATCGGTATCGGAGAGCAGATCGATGATCTGCAGAAGTTCGATGCAGACAAGTTTGTGGATGCCCTGTTTGAGACTCAGGACGGGGATGAGGAGGAATAAGCAGGAGGCGTCCTGTATCATAATATATGACTGTCAGAAAAGATGGCAGAAAAGATAAGAAAGGCATGGTGATTCATATGATGACATTGGAAAGTTTTGAGGAGGCAGCAGAAAAGGTAAAAGAGGTTACGCTTCCCACGAATCTGATCTATAGCGATTACTTTTCAGAAATGTCCGGCAATAAGGTATATTTAAAGCCGGAGAATCTGCAGAATACAGGAGCATATAAGGTAAGGGGAGCTTATTATAAAGCAAGTACCCTGACCGAGGAGGAGCTGGCACATGGACTGATCACAGCATCAGCCGGCAATCATGCGCAGGGTGTTGCCAATGCAGCTAAGCTGTTTGGCACAAAGGCGGTGATCGTTATGCCTACCACAACTCCTCTGATCAAGGTAAACCGTACCAGAAGCTACGGTGCAGAGGTTGTGCTGTATGGCGGCGTTTATGACGAGTCCTATCAGAAGGCACTGGAGATTGCCGAGGAGCGCAAAATGACATTTGTGCATCCGTTCAACGACCTTGCGGTGGCAACGGGACAGGGTTCTATCGCAATGGAGATATTTAAGGAGCTGCCGACTGTGGATATCATTCTCGTGCCGATCGGTGGCGGCGGACTGGCTGCCGGAGTATCCACTTTGGCCAAAATGCTGAATCCAAACATTCAGGTCATCGGTGTGGAGCCGGCCAATGCAGCCTGCATGAAGGCATCCCTGAAGGCAGGAAAGGTTGTTTCCCTGCCAAGTGCCGTGACCATTGCAGACGGTACTGCCGTAAAGACACCGGGAGATATTGTATTCCCATATATCCAGAAAAATCTGGACGATATCATTACCGTAGAGGATGAAGAGCTTATTGTAAATTTCCTGGATGTCGTAGAAAATCACAAGATGGTTGTGGAAAACTCCGGTCTTTTAACAGTTGCAGCCCTGAAGCATTTAAACTGCAAGGATAAGAGAGTGGTATCTATCCTGAGTGGTGGCAACATGGATATCATTACCATGTCCTCTGTGGTACAGCATGGACTGATCGAGAGAGGCCGTGTATTTACTGTGTCGGTGCAACTTCCGGATCGTCCGGGTGAGCTGGTCAACGTGGCAAATGTCATTGCGCAGCTTAAGGGAAATGTCATCCGTCTGGAGCATAACCAGTTTGTCAGCATTAACCGGAATGCCGCAGTAGAATTATAGATCACATTAGAGGCATTTGGCCACGAGCATAAGCAGCAGATCGTAGATGCATTGAAGGAAAAGGGATATGATCCAAAACTGGAAAATCCAACCAGTCTTTACTAATTACAAAAATACTGCAATAATAAGAGGGCAGAGAAATCAGGTCATCTTAAAATATAAATACCGCACATGATACAGGTGTGCAGAAAAGAGGAGAGCATGTCAGAACAGAATTTTGGTCAGGAACTATTGCATACACCCGGCGGTGTCCGGGATATTTACGGCGCAGAATGTGCAAGCCGTTTAAAGATACAGCAGGAGCTTCATCAGGTCATGATCTCCTATGGATTTCGTGATATCCAGACACCAACCTTTGAATACTTTGATATATTCAGCAAGGAAAAGGGTTCCGTTCAGTCCCAGGCAATGTTTAAGTTTTTTGACCGGGGTAATAACACCCTTGTACTCCGGCCGGATATCACACCGGCGATCGCGCGCTGTGTATCAAAGTATGACAGAGAGGAAGAAATGCCGATCCGTCTGTGCTATATGGGCAATACCTTTGTAAACACTATGCCATACAAGGGAAAGCTTCAGGAGGTAACACAGCTTGGAGCGGAGCTTTTCAATGATACCAGCTCCGATGCGGATGCCGAGATGGTGGTACTTACGATTGAATGTCTGTTAAAGAGCGGCCTGCAGGAGTTCCAGCTGGAGATCGGCCACGCAGATCTGCTGCGGGGACTGGTGGAGGAAGCCGGGTTTTCCGCTGCGGAGGCAGAGGAGCTGTTCACATTGATCGAGAGCAAGAACTTCTTTGGTGTGGAGGAGCTTCTGGACCGCCTGACCGTGGCAAAGCCGTTAAAGGAAATCTTCGTCAGTCTGTCAGAGCTTCAGGGAAGCTTTGCAGAGTCAGAAGCCTTTGTGAAGGAAAGAACGGATAATGAGCGTGTATTAAAAGCATTGGACCGCTTGCAGAAGGTAGAGCAGATCGTGGCAATGTACGGTTATCAGCAGTACATTACCGTGGATCTGAGTATGCTGAGCAATTACAGCTATTATACGGGCGTGATCTTCCGGGCGTATACATACGGAAACGGTGAGGCACTGGCGAGCGGTGGACGCTATGATGGTCTGGTGGCGCAGTTTGGCAAGGATGCACCGGCGATCGGAGCAGTTATTATCGTGGATCAGTTAATGCTGGCTCTGGAGCGGCAGCAGCTTCTGAAAAAGGAGAAGTCGGGCGGTACTCTGGTGGTTTATCCGGCACAGTACCGGGAGAAAGCACATCATCTGGCAGCAAAGCTCAGGGGAAGCGGCAAGATCGTCCAGCTGATCCGGAAATCCTCCGGCAGAGAGCTAAACCAGTATCAGGAATATGCGGACCGGATCGGAGCGGACGACGTGATCCTGGTGCAGGCAGATACGATTTAAGAAGCCGGTTGACCAAACATAGCAAAAGAACGGAGTGAAGAGATGAGATATATAACATTTGCCCTTGCAAAGGGAAGACTTGCAAAGCACACATTAAGCCTTTTGGAGCAGATTGGCATTACCTGTGAGGAAATGAAGGATGAAAAGACGAGAAAGCTGATCTTTGTCAACGAGGAGTTAGGCTACCGCTTTTTCCTTTCCAAAGCAACCGATGTTCCGACCTATGTGGAGATGGGTGCGGCAGATATTGGTGTCGTCGGTAAGGATACGATCCTGGAGGCAGGGCGCAAGCTTTATGAGGTGCTTGACCTGAATGTGGGAAAGTGCAGAATGTGCGTGGCAGGACCGGAAAGTGCCAGAGAGAAGCTGAATGACGGCTCACTGATCCGGGTGGCAAGTAAATACCCACGGATCGCAAAAGACTATTTTTATAATACAAAGCATCAGACCGTAGAGATCATTAAGCTCAATGGATCTGTGGAGCTGGCACCGATCGTAGGACTTTCTGAGGTGATCGTGGATATTGTTGAGACAGGATCCACATTGAAGGAAAACGGCCTTAAGGTGCTGGAGGAGATATGCCCGCTGTCTGCGAGAGTTGTTGTCAATGAGGTGAGCATGAAGATGGAGCATGAGAGGATCACGAAGCTTGTCAAGGATCTGAAAAAGATTGTTTCTGCAAATCAGGAATAATTTGAAAAATCCATATACGAAAGATTTATCAAATAGCAGTTGTACATAGAGCAAAGGAGGAAATACCATGCGGATCGTTACATTAACAGAAAAAGAAAAGAACAACATTTTGGAGAATATGCTGAAGAGAAGTCCAAACCAGTATGGAAAGTATCAGGATGCGGTGGACGAGATATTAAACGCAGTAAAAGACAGAAAAGACAAGGCACTCTTTGAGTATACCGAGAAGTTTGACGGCGTGACCATCACGCCGGAGACGATCCGTGTGACACAGGAGGAGATTGACGAGGCATATGAGCAGGTGGATCAGGAGCTGATCGATGTGATCCGCAAGGCTCTGGTCAATATCCGTTCTTATCATGAGAAGCAGGTACGCTACAGCTGGTTTGACAGCAAGCCGGACGGCACTCTGCTGGGACAGAAGATCACACCTCTTGAGAGAGTCGGTGTTTATGTACCGGGCGGAAAGGCAGTATATCCTTCCTCTGTCCTGATGAATGTCATGCCGGCGAAGGTTGCGGGTGTGGATCGTATCGTAATGACAACACCGCCGGGAAAGGACGGAAAGGTATATCCTGTGACACTGGTTGCTGCCAATGAGGCCGGTGTGGATGAGATCTACAAGGTGGGCGGTGCCCAGGCAATCGCTGCTCTGGCATACGGTACCGAGAGCATCCGCAAGGTGGACAAGATCGTGGGACCGGGCAATATTTTTGTGGCACTTGCCAAGAGAACCGTATACGGCCACGTCAGCATTGATTCTATTGCCGGACCAAGCGAGATCCTTGTACTGGCGGATGAGACAGCAAATCCAAGATATGTGGCAGCAGATCTTTTATCACAGGCAGAGCATGATGAGCTTGCCAGTGCGATCCTGATC
>CAKRHL010000046.1 GCA_934338765.1 uncultured Lachnospiraceae bacterium
CATATCACCTTTGTGATCACAGCGGTCAGTCTGGGGGTGCGGATCCTGTTTTTACTTTGGGCGGTTCCTGTTTACGGTATGCGTCTTTATCTGATCAGCCTGCTGGTAAGCCAGCTTTTGCAGGTGTTGCTGGAGTTATTCTATCTGCGACCGTATTTACGGACAGAGGAGGATCGTCGAAAGACGGAGGAGGATTTTGATGCAGTCCGTGGAATCCTTTTGCCGGGACTTTGGCTGATTCCGGGTGCCATTACAGCAAAAAGCAGCTACCAATGGCTTGGCAGCTGCTTCTCTCATCGTTATGCTATTTTATATCTTGCGGTGGCAGGAATGATATTTTGTACCATTTACCTGTCAGGGCTGATTCTATCCGGGGGGATCACTCTGTCGTTTCTCCGGAAGGGGAATCATCCCTTGGCTGCTCCGTTTCGTCAAAGGTAAGACCGAGATTACCATCTCTGGCAATCGTACGGTTCAGACGCATTTTTAACTCACCCCAGGCATCCACCAGAGCCATCTTCTCGGAAAAGGGCATGTCCTTCAGGTAAGACATATTTTCGTCCTCCGGAAGCATGGATGAGCGTGGCATGGTCAGGATATATGTACGGTTGGAATTGATCGTGATCGTGGTATAATCTGACTTTGACAGGGTCAGCTCAAACTGAAATGCACGTCTCCTGGCATCCACGGTAATATCCCGTGCGATCTTGCTCCGCTTGCGGTATAAATAATCTACAATCTGGTCTAACTTGTAATCGATACTGCTCCCCATAACAGCTACCTCCTATGAATAATACATAGTTTTCTATATCAATAGAATATCTATTTTTTCATAGAATGTCAACCTTATATGCGTACATTTGCAGATACAATCCTATCCAAAACGGTACGCAATTTATTTCCCGTAATGTACATGGAGTAATTCATGGGAACGCTCCTTTAACATGCCGTTTTCGTAAAGATTGATCAGTGTCGGGTTATCACAGGAACGTTTGACGATGGCTGATTTATCCGCTTTGTACATGCCCTGAGCCCGATCCTCTTTGACACTGCGATAACCAAACGGCTGACCGGCACCACCGATACATCCGTAAGGGCATGCCATAACTTCGACAAAGTCCAGCTTCTCCTCTCCTCGCTGCAGCTTTCGGATCAGGGTATCTGCATTACCAAGACCGTTTACCACACCGACACGAAGCGTCTTATCTCCAAGAGTAATCTCCGCAATTTTAGTTCCTTCCAGTCCCCTCACACCGGAATATTCAATCTCGCGGAGCGTTTCATTATTCTTTGCTGCCACATGGCGGAGAGCAGCCTCCATGACACCACCGGTCACACCGAAGATCACGCCGGCTCCGGAATTGATGGAAAACGGCATATCAGGAGCGCTAGGCTCAATCTCCTGGAACTGGACACCAAGTTCCTTGATCATCAGGATCAATTCTTTGGTAGTAATGACATAATCGACATCGGGAACTCCGTCACGACAAAATTCATCCCGTGCCGCTTCGTATTTTTTGGCGACGCATGGCATGACCGCAACGGAGATGGTTTCCATACCTGCTTCTTCGTCGGCCGGCTTGTAATATTCTTTTAAAACAGCACCAAACATTTCCATTGGTGATTTGCAGGTTGAAACATACGGTAAAAGCTCCGGGTATTTCGTTTCTACGAAACGCACCCATGCCGGACAGCAGGAAGTGAAAAGCGGCATGGTATTTCCCTGAGGGTATTTCTTTTCCCCGTTTTCCAACTTGTAAACGAGTTCGTTTGCTTCCTCGATCACGGTGAGATCGGCACTGAAACTGGTGTCAAATACCGTGTCAAAACCAAGCATGCGCAGAGCGGTGTAGATTTTGCCGATCGTATTTTTGCCGGGAGCGATGCCGAATTCTTCTCCGATCGCCACACGGACTGCAGGGGCTATCTGGACAACGACCCGTTTATTTGGGGCATAAAGTGCCTGCCATACTCCTTTTAAATCTTTTTTGATCGTAATGGCTGCGGTTGGGCAGACAGCGGCACATTGTCCGCAGTTTACGCAGTCTGTCTCGGCAATAGGACGGCCGAAAGCAGGAGTGACGATCATGTTGGCACCACGGTGGGCAAAGTCGATGGCGCCCACATGCTGTACTTCGTTACACATTCTTACGCAGTCGCCACAGAGAATACATTTACTGGGATCTCTGACAATGGACAGGGAGGAGTCGTCGATCACCGGCTCTGGATGTGTGTTTGGAAAACGCACCTTTGTAAGATGGAATCTGGCAGCCAGCATCTGAAGACGGCAGTTGCCGTTTTTCTCACATATGGTGCAGTCCCGGCAATGGGATGCCAGAAGCAGCTCCAGGATCATTTTGCGGTGCTGGTGAAGCTTTGATGTATTGGTACGGATCACCATTTTGTCTTTCGGCGGTGTGGAACAGGATGCGATAATGCTTCCGCGTTCATCTTCCACAACGCACATACGGCAGGCACCGTAAATGGACATATCCGTGTAATAACAAAATGTAGGCACATGGATTCCTGCTTTGCGGATAACCTGCAGGATATTTTTTTCATCCGTAAAAGCGGTACGGATTCCGTCAATGATCATATATTTTTCAGACATATTTAACCTAATCCTTTCTTAATCAAACCTCTTTTACGGCGTTAAAGTGACAGCCCTCTTTGCAGGCTCCGCATTTGATACACTTGGAAGGATCAATGGTATGCGGTTCCTTTACTGTGCCGGTAATGGCTCCGACAGGACACATACGGGCACATTTGGTACAGCCGCGGCAAAGCTCCGGATCGATCTGATATGTCATCAGTGCTTTACACTGGCCTGCCGGACATTTTTTGTCCACGACATGGGCAATATATTCATCCCGGAAATACTTTAAGGTGCTGACAACCGGGGAAGCCGCCGTTTTTCCAAGACCACAGAGAGCTGTGGCGGAAATGGTATCGGACAGTTTTTCCAGCAGCTCGATATGCTCCATGGTACCGCGGCCTTCGGTGATGTCAGTCAAGAGCTCCAGCATCCGTTTTGTTCCCTCGCGGCATGGAACACATTTACCACAGGATTCATTCTGGGTGAAATTCATAAAGAAACGGGCAACTTCTACCATGCAGCTTTTGTCATTCATCACGACAAGACCACCGGATCCGATCATGGCACCCACTTTTTTGAGAGAGTCAAAATCCAGATTCATATCCAGATGATCCTCGGTGGCACTGATACAGAGACAGCCACCGGATGGTCCGCCAATCTGGACTGCCTTGAAATCACCACCCTTTACGCCACCGCCAATATCAAAGATCACCTCACGGAGCGTTGTTCCCATCGGGACCTCGATGAGACCGGTGTTTTTGACATTACCGGTCAGCGCAAACGCCTTGGTGCCGTGATTGTTGGCCGGTCCAAAGCCTTGATACCATTTTGCACCGTTCAGGATGATCGGAGGAACATTACAGAAAGTTTCTACGTTATTCAGGACGGTAGGTTTATTGAAAAGACCATGCTCCACGGTACGCGGTGGTTTTACACGTGGCATACCGCGGTTTCCTTCGATGGATGTGGTCAGAGCACTTCCCTCCCCGCAGACAAATGCACCGGCACCCTGACTGATATGTAAGTCAAAATCAAAGCCGGATCCTAAAATATCCTTACCTAAAAGCCCCTTATCCATGGCTTTGTCAATGGCTGTCTGGAGACGTTCCACTGCCAGCGGATATTCAGCGCGAACATAAATATAACCATGATGTGCTCTGGTGGCAATGGCTGCGATCAGCATACCCTCGATCACACGGTGAGGCTCACCCTCCATCATGGAGCGGTCCATGAATGCACCGGGATCCCCTTCGTCTCCGTTACATACAATATATTTCTCCTCTTCTTTCTGATCCAGAACCTGCTGCCATTTCCGACCGGCAGGGAAACCGCCGCCGCCACGTCCACGCAGACAGGACTCCGTGATCTCGTCAACAATTTCCTGGGAAGTCATATCAAATAAAGCTTTTGCTACGGCACTGTAGCCCCCAAGGGCAATATATTCCGCAATACTTTCCGCATTGATGCGCCCACAGTATTCCAGAGCGATACGTGTCTGTTTTTTATAAAAAGGAATATCCTCCTGTCTGACGTAAGATTTCAGGCTTTCGTCCTGATAAACAAGACGATCCACGACTTCATCATGGATAATGCTTTTTTCGATGATCTCCTCGCAGTCCTCCAGTTTTACCTTCAGATAAAGCCAGCCCATTGGCTCGATCCGAAGCAGGGGTCCCATCTCACAAAAACCGTGGCATCCGCTTTTCTTCAGTCCGATACTCTCATCATGAGGCTCCTTTTCCAGGACAAGGGCACATCTTAGCCCCTTCTCCTCAATGATCTCCTTCATGCGGTCATATATCTGCAAAGACCCGCCTGCCACACATCCGGTTCCGGCGCAGATCAGGATCTGTTTGCGCTGGCTGTTTAGTGAAGCAGCATATTCCTTCTGCTTTGCGATCAATTGTTCTCTTGTTTTAATTTTCATTGGCCGCTTCCTCCTTCAATTCCTCGATCAATGCTCTGGCTTTGTCCGGCGTCATAGACGGGTGAACATGATCATTTACTGTGCAGACCGGTGCGAGACCACAGGCTCCGAGGCAGGACACCGTTTCAACGGTAAACAGCATATCATCGGTAGTGGTCTTTTCTTTGCTCAGTCCAAGCATTCCCCGGAACTCCTCCAGGATCGGCACAGATTTCCGTACATGGCAGGCGGTTCCGTCACAGATTTTTATGACATACTTCCCTTTTGGTTCCAATGAAAAATTTTCATAAAATGTAGCCACCCCATAAATTTTGGCTTCACTGAGATTTAGCTTGCGGGCGATGTAACATAATGCCTCCTCCGGCAGATAATGGTACACCTTCTGGATATCCTGCATGATCGCGATCAGAAGCGTACTGTTGTAATCGTGTTGCTGCAGAATGTCATCAAGCCGTGCAATTTCCTGACTATTCACGTTTCCTTCTCCTTTCAAAATCATGTTTCAGACAGAGAACAGTAGGAAGATCGTTCTCTGAGTTTGGTGATTATTTATAGTTTTTTGCGTTTAGAACGCAAATTATAGAGAAATTATATCATATAACAAACATTGAAACAATCTAAATGATAAAAAATACACAAATAAATAAAATGGATAAACGGATAAATTATGCAATTTTTAGAAAACAGCATAAAAAAACTCTGACGAAAGACGGTTTTTAAAAGAGTCTTCGTCAGAGGAATATAACTTTTGAAAAAAATCTATTTATTTTCCCGGTGTCTGGATAAAACTTTCTCAGTATTAATAAACTCAAATGGAGTTTCCTGATATACATAATAATTGATCCAGTTGCTGTACATAGCGTTGGAAGCACCACGCCAGCGAAGAAGCGGCTTCTGCTCCGGGTCGTCATTGGGATAATAGTTCTTTGGAAGTGCGATATCAATGCCCTTGGCAATGTCCCGCTTATACTCCTTGTCCAGTGTCAGACGGTCGTATTCCAGATGACCCAGCACAAAGATCTGTCTGCCGTCCTGTGCCATCAGGATCAGCTCTCCCACCTCCGGAGAATCTGCCAGAAGCAGCAGATCGTCACAGGCGGCGATCGCCTTGCTGTCTACGCCTGTATTGCGGGAATGTGGTGCCCAGAAAACGTCATCAAAACCACGTAGCAATGGAATCTTGCGGTGGTGAACACGGTGTTCGAAGATACCAAAAGCCTTCCTGGGCAGCAGATATTTGGGAATGCCGTAATGATAGTAAAGTCCTGCCTGTGCTCCCCAGCAGATATGAAGGGTAGAGGTCACGTTTGTTTTGGACCAGTCCATAATATAAGTCAGCTCTTCCCAGTACTGAACCTCCTCATACTTCATCTGCTCTACCGGAGCTCCGGTAATGATCAGTCCGTCAAAGTTTTTGTCCTTTACATCGTCAAATGTCTGATAAAACTGATTCAAGTGGCTGGCAGGCGTATTTTTGCCAATATAGCTGGCGGTGGTCAGAAAGGTGACCTCCAGCTGAAGAGGTGTATTTGACAGGCTTCGCATCATCTGGATCTCCGTGTCCTCCTTCAGGGGCATCAGATTGAGGATCGCAATCTGAAGGGGGCGGATATTCTGAGTGCTGGCCCTTGTTTCATTCATAATAAAGATGTTTTCATTTTCCATGATCTTCTTTGCCGGAAGATCATTCTGAACCTTAATTGGCATATACAACTCCTCTTTTCTCGTAACTGCAAAATCACTCCTCCCGGGGATCATACCCAAAAGGAGTATCTATTATTGTTGCAGATAATTGATATTCTGTCAAGACAGCCCGAACTGCTCCATTGCCTGCTCTTCTGTAATGATAGGCACTCCAAGCTCTTTGGCTTTTTTGTTTTTGGAGGAGGTGCTGGCAATATCATTATTGATCAGGTAGGAGGTATTTTTGGTGACACTGCCGGTTACTTTTCCACCGGCGTTTTCAATCGTCTCCTTCAAAGCACTGCGGTTTTCAAAATGATCCAGAGAACCGGTGATGACAAAGACAAGACCCGACAGATCCTGGGCATTACTTTCTGTCTGCACGGTTTCCAGAGTGATCTCCTGCAGCAGATCGTCCACGGTCTTATTGTGCTCCGGGGAGGCAAAATAGTCTGCAAAGCTTCGGGCGATCACCTCTCCCACACCGTCGATATCTGTAAGTTCTTCAACGGTGGCGTGGCGGATATGATCCAGATCGTTTCCAAGTGCATTGCAGATCATCTTTGCATTGGACAGTCCGATATTTGGGATACCAAGGCTGTAGATAAACTTTGCAAGAGTGGTCTGGCGGGAGTTTTCCAAAGCAGTGATCAGTTTATTGTAGGATTTCTCGCCGAAGCCATCCATATTGACAATGGTATCGCGATAGTCCGACAAATGGTACAGATCTGCCAGTTCATGAAGCATACCCATGGATAAAAATTTCTCGATGGTTGCCTCGGAGAGTCCATCGATATTCATGGCGTCGCGGCTTACAAACAGTGTCAGGGATTTGATCTTTTTGGCAAGACACTCCGGGTTTTCACAGAAAAGCACCTCAGCGTCATTTTCGTGATGGATCACGGCAGGGTGGCCGCAGACCGGACAGGTATCCGGGATCGTCAGTCTGCCGCTCCGGGTGAGATTCTCAGCAATCTGCGGAATGATCATATTGGCTTTATATACCCGGATCGTATCACCGATGCCAAGCTCCAGCTGGCGTACAATACTGATGTTGTGAACGCTGGCGCGGCTCACGGTGGTTCCCTCCAGCTCCACCGGTTCAAAGATGGCTACCGGGTTGATCAGGCCGGTACGGGAAGCACTCCATTCAATCTCCAGCAGGGTCGTGTCTGCTGTTTCATCTGCCCATTTGAATGCCATAGCGTTTCGCGGAAATTTGGCGGTCATTCCTAGTCCCTCGCCGTAAGCAATGTCATCCATCAAAAGAACAAGACCGTCGGAAGGAAAATCGTTGTGAGGGATCCTGTCGGCAAAGCTCTGGACGGCAGCAGGAAGTGTCTCAGAGGTGACACGCTGATACTCTACGACATCAAAGCCCTGCTCCTGCAGAAACAGGAACTTTTCCTCCTGGGAGTTATGAAAATCCACGCCCTCTGCCTGTACCAGAGAAAAGGCAAAGAAGGAAACATTTCGTTTGGCGGTGATCTCATTATTTAACTGGCGAACCGATCCGCTGCAGAGATTTCGTGGGTTTTTGTACTGTTCTTCCTCCGGCAGTGTTTCATTGATCTTCCGGAATCCTGAATAGGAAATCACGGCTTCTCCCCGAAGGATCATCTGTCCCTGATATGGGACAGACAGAGGGATGTTTGTAAAGGTGCGGGCATTGTTGGTGATAACCTCTCCCACCTGACCGTTGCCACGGGTGACAGCTTTTTGCAGTGTTCCGTTATCATAGGTGAGTACGATGGTGAGTCCATCCATTTTCCAGGACAGAAGACCCGCCTGTCCCTCAAGCCATGCGGCGAGATCTTCGACACTCTTGGTTTTATCCAGAGAAAGCATGGGAGCTGCGTGGGTTTCCTTGGGAAGTTCGCTTAACACTTCGTATCCTACACGCTGGGTGGGACTGCCTGCCAGAATGATGCCAGTCTCTTTTTCCAGAGCGGCCAGCTCATCATAAAGGCGGTCGTAATCATAATTGCTCATGATCTCATCTTTGCCCTGATAATACACAGCGGCCGCTTCGTTGAGCTGCTGTACTAAATCCTGCATATGTTTTTTCTGATCCATCATCATATTATTGCCCTTTCTTTCCGGAAATACAGATTTCTTTTAATTCACGGACTTCCTGTGGTGTCAGTCTGCGGTAACGTCCTTTGATCAGACCGTCCAGTGTAATATTGACCACGCGGTCCCGGCGCAGCATGGTGACGCGGTAATCCAGAGCTTCACACATCCGGCGGATCTGACGGTTCAGTCCCTGGGTCAGGATAATATGAAAGCTTTTTTCGTCCTCCTGCCATACCTTGCAGGGCTTGGTGACGGTATCCAGAATCTCCACACCCTGAGACATTTTTCGCAGAAACTCCGGTGTTATTTTGCGGTTTACACGGACAAAATATTCCTTTTCATGACCGTAACGGCTTCGCAGAATCTTTTCCATCATCTCTCCCTGGTTGGTCAGGAGTAAAAGACCCTCGGAGTTCTGGTCGAGACGGCCGACGGGGTAAACACGCTTTGGATAATTGATATAATCCACGACATTAACGATCTTTTCTCCGTTTTCGGACTCCGCGGTTGTACAGACAATCCCACGGGGCTTGTAAAAGGCCAGAAATATCTCCTCCTCCTCTTTGTGGATGGTTTTGCCATCAACGGTGACGGTCTGTCCCTCTTCGACCTTCTGTCCGGCCAGCGCCGGAATGCCGTCAATACAGATCCTGCCCTGCTCCAGCATACGATCTGCTTCCCTGCGGGAACAAACTCCCGCTTCGCTGAGATATTTATTAATTCTAACTGCCATAATCTCTGATCCTTTTCTTTTATTTTGTACTTTTTTGTGAACTTTCCAGCATTTCATAAAAGCCACGAACCTCGCTGTCCTGACTGATCACAGTTTCCAGCTGATTCTGCACGGATGTGACCAGCTCCTGAACCTGCTTACTGTTGTCCAGCCTGTCAATATATTTCTGCTCACCGGATTTTAATTTATCCAGATATATTTTGAAACTGCCTTGATCGTTCTGCTTAATATAAAGGGCATTCAACGACGGAATGAGTGTGTCAATGTCAAAGATCTTAACATCATAATAGACATAAACCCTGTAAGCCCCCCTGGTGGCACCGTCCAGGATCTTGCAGTTGATGTTGCGGTAGCCCTCTACATATTCGGCCTCTGTCATAAGCTTTTTTTCATCAATATGGCCGACGTTGCTGACGCAGTCGGCGATCGTGTCCATGTCAACCTGCTGCTTGGCAGTATAATAACGCTGCACCAGGGTATCCAGCTCCTGACGGATATTTCCCTCTGATCTGCCGTCCAGAGAATGGATCGCACCGAAGCTTACGACTCTGGCAGTATCTTCGGTGGTCTGCTTATGGAACGAAATATGAAGATCCGGAGAAATCATAGAGAATGTCCCGAAACCAATTAATATAATCCCCAAAGAAAACAAGAGTATGAATTTTTTATACTTTGCCGGCATAATCTGAGACATCCTTTCATGACATTATTTGCATCTTATCAGTATATCACAATAGTGGGGGGAATACAAATTTTTGACGATTTAAAAACTGTCGATAGTTGTACTGTCTGATCGTTATTCGTTCTCACCAGAGATGCAGTTTTGTTCTTTGAAGAGCTGATTATTTCGGATCAATTCCTCCAGAGAGCAGGGGATGTAATGGTTGATACAGGCAGCGGCGTTGAGGGCATGGTCAAACTGTTTCATGTATTGATATGCGCCGTCTGTTCTCTGATGGATATGTCCGTAAATATGATAGGATCCCCGGTAAAAGCCGTTCCATTCTGCCATTGGATAATGGCAAAGGATCACTCTTCTTTTTTGATCTACCAGATCCATATAACATTCAACGGAATCAAAACAGCTCATGGCAGCGGGATCCTTTAACAGCTTCTGGTCATGATTTCCTACGATCAGGTGCTTTCTGCCGGCAAGCTGCTCCAAATACCAGAGAAAAGGGTGTTCATTACGAAATGCAAAATCGCCGAGAATATAGACATCATCTTCTTTGGCAGCCCGTTGATTCCATAACCGGATCATGGCGGAATCCATTTCCCGGACATTGGCAAATGGACGATCATCAAAGCGGATAACATTTTCATGACCAAAATGAAGGTCACCAATATATAGATTCATTTTGAACTCTTCCTTTCAAATACAAGATGTCAATCGGTAAATTGCAATGGATAAATTGCAATGCGATCAAAAACTTGACCTTGCTGATAAAATATGATATATTTTAAATGTTGTCTGTGATTTACAGATGATGGTCAGCACCTATAGCTCAGTGGATAGAGCAGTGGTTTCCGGAACCATGTGGCGGGGGTTCGAGTCCCTTTAGGTGCGTTACTGCAGAGGTGAGTGGTTGCTCACCTTTTTTTCTTTGCCTGAAGTACCAGAAAGCTAGTGTTTTCAGGGGTTGCAGTGACTCGTTTGATCTGTCAAGTGTAACACATTATTGCTTCTTTGACAATCCGAAATGGGAAATCTCAGGGACCAATGGATACCATTTTTACCCGATGAATACCAATGATAATGGGTAAATAATGGGTAAAAATTTTATGCATCATCAAAGAAGGTTCGTGGGGCACAAAAACAGTTTCCGGAAAAACATACGTTCGTTATAGAAAAGTATATAATGGAGGAACTAAAGAGTTTTATGGTCCAACTAAAGCCACAACAACCTCTGAGCCATCTACAGCTTTAATAAACTCCTTTACAAACGGATCCTGAAACCACTCTGGTTTCTTATTTTGACGAAAAATCATCCTGGAATCAAGATTAAACTCGTCACAGTTTTCTCTACCAAAAATTATATTTAACACTCAATCACCCCCAATAATGCACAACATTGAAATCTAAGTTTCTCACTTACTGTTCAAACCGAGTTTTGATTCTTATCAAAGAATGTTATCTCGGGGCTGAAAAGCCTGCGGTTTGAATAAAGAGAGTTATTTCTTTCTGTGCATTCTTTTGAGATAATTCTAACAGAATTTGCCAAGTAGTACAATAAACTAGTGGTTGACGAATACTCTGTATCTGTATATGCACCCTTTTGTTGTTTTCGGGTTTTCATCTTTAAGGGAACACAATTGATTTTATCCAAATTAAAACGAAAAAAGACGCATCACGAATATATCTGACACGCCTTTCTCTGATGGCTCCACACTTGTTTAACGGAATTTTGCCATAACTTCCTCGTTGGTCTTCATGGCATTTTCTTCCATTTCTTTACGCTCTGCCAAAAGCTTTGTGCGGATCTCTGCATGGCTGACAGCCATGATCTGCAGTGCCAGATAAGCGGCATTTTTGGCTCCGTTGATTGCTACGGTGGCTACCGGGATACCGGATGGCATCTGTACAATCGACATCAAAGCATCCATACCGTCAAGGACGGATCCGGACAGAGGAACACCGATCACAGGAAGTACCGTCTGGGAGGCAACGACGCCGGGGAGGGCAGCAGCCATTCCTGCGGCTGTGATGATCACCTCGGTGCCGTCCTCGTTACATTCGTTAACAAATGCAGAGAGTCCTTCATGAGCGCGGTGTGCGGACAGACAGCGGACCTTTACCTCTACGCCATAGTCCTTTAAAATGCCGACAGCCGGCTCGACCTTTGAAAGGTCACTGGTGGAACCCATAATAATTGCTACTTTCATTTCACTCATCCTTTCGCTTATCCCTCATGGGATTCTATTCTATCTTATAGTAAGGGATTCTATTCGTTCTGTAAAGTCCCCTTTTGAGCGGAATCGTCAGTGGGGATCATTTTGATTGCTTTTTTTTCGGTGTGATAATAATAGATATTGTCCGACAGGAATTCTTCCGGATCTACACATTCCCGGTTGACATGAAAGACCATTCTCAGCAGTTCAGGGGGCGCAAACCCCAATTGTTCGCGGATGATCAGCAATTCATGGGTACTGCTGGGCAGAATGTAAAAATGCTCGCCAAGCTGCTCTCCCACCTTGTCTAAAACGCCGGGATACAGCCAGACAGATGCCCCATTGATGCCATTGCTGTTGGTCAGGATATAAAGGGACTGCTCCGGTGGCAGATCAATATCGGAAACTCCATAAGAGCAGGTAAACTGTTTAGCGTAATCCTGCATGGTCCGGAAGCTTTCCGGAAATAACCGCGGGGTGTTTTCCTGTGCCAGATCAAAAAGTTCCTGTGTTGTCAGTCCCCAGCGTTCCATAATAGCTGTGGTGATCCGCAGACTCTGGATACCGTTAATATCGCTGTTGATCACATAATAAAACACGATGGCAAGATCAAAAAACGGAATATAAGGGATCCCCTTCAGGATTTCATTATTTTTGGAGGCATTGACCAGACGGTAAACAATAAGATCATGGCAATGCTCAAAGGAAAGATCGGGAATCATATTTTCTGAGCCGTCTGCAAATTCCATCCATCGGTCATAGATACTTTCTGCAAGGGCATCAATATCTTCACCGTGAATATAACGGTTATAATAATCCTGTAGATAAAAGCTTGGGGAGCAGCCACAGCTGTCCCGGAATAATACCAGGCTGTCCAGATGGACAGAATTATTCTTAAGTACCGGGTTGACCTCCATGTTCAGGTCCTCTGGGATGATTTCATAAAGCCGGCACCGGATCCGGCTGACAAATTCCTCGTAACTAAGATTGGACTTTTTCATAGATAAATAAACCATACCTTTCTATGTATTACAAATGATAGTTATAATATAAGAAGTGACAGAATATGCCAGTTTGTACGCAAACAGCTTTTTAATAATGTGTGTCCTGTTTTGACAAATGACATACAGTTTTCTACTGAGATAAATGAACAAATGCTGATAAGCATTATGGGAGTTGTTCAGATCCGAACAATAGAAGAAACTGATCAACGGAGAATATATAGATAACAAACAGAGAATTTATTCCGGGTTCCATTTTCTGTCACTTCCTGCCTAAAAGATTATCAGAATTGCAGGTCTGTGACAAGACGGAAACACTGCTGAAAATGATGCTGAAAAATGATGATTTTGTCTCATAAAAATTTGCCGTTGTGAAAATTGACTTGTGCATTTTGATGATTTAAGAGGAAAAATATGTACACAATCAACAGAATAAAAAAAGACCTGTTTTGCAGCGGACATTTCCGGCAAAAAGAAAACTCCTGAAATTTCCTATGATCCCTCGAAAATAATTTATAAAGATCATTCTCGAAAACCGAAAATTTCAGGAGCTGTGTTTTAGTTATAAATATATATATCTTGCATAAAGCAGGTGATCATTACATCTGGGAGCGGTAATAATTGATCAGGCAGCCCTTCTCAATGATATCACGCTCATCATCTGTGAGGTTACCAAGGTGAAGCTCAAACTCCTTCATACCCTTGTTAACCACATACGCCTTAATGGTATCGTTCTTCTCTTCGATGGCTTTCTTAATATCCTTAATGAAGAGGTAATCTCCGTTTTCAAATGGAAGCTCACCCTGATACAGGAATGGAAGCATACCCCAGTTGATCAGGTTGGAACGATATCTCTTGGTTGCGTATTCGTTGGCAATATTGGCGAAGC
>CAKRHL010000047.1 GCA_934338765.1 uncultured Lachnospiraceae bacterium
CAGAGACAGCATCCAATGCATTGATGTACATCGTTGTTATTCTGCTTGGTACATCTGTTGGTGCATCTACATCAGCAGAGGCTTTCTTACGACTCAGCACATTAAAGATCGTCGGACTCGGTTTGATTGCTTTTGCGATCGGTACTGCTTCCGGTGTGTTGTTCGGAAAACTTATGTGTCTTGTAACAGGTGGAAAAGTCAATCCATTGATCGGTTCTGCCGGTGTATCTGCCGTTCCAATGGCGGCTCGTGTATCACAGAAGGTTGGTGCAGAAGCAGATCCTACAAACTTCCTGCTGATGCATGCAATGGGACCAAACGTTGCCGGAGTTATCGGTACTGCCGTGGCCGCCGGTGTATTTATGGCAATCTTTGGAATTTAGAATTGGAGGAGAATCATGGCTAATAAAGAGAAATCTATTGAAAAGAAACCTTTAAAAATAACAGAAACCATTCTGCGTGATGCTCATCAGTCTCTGATCGCCACCAGAATGACCACAGAGCAGATGCTTCCGATCGTAGACAAGATGGATCAGATCGGATACCATGCAGTAGAGTGCTGGGGTGGTGCTACATTCGATGCTTCCCTTCGTTTCCTCAAGGAGGATCCATGGGAGAGACTTCGTAAATTAAGAGCCGGTTTCAAAAATACAAAGCTGCAGATGCTTTTCCGTGGACAGAACATCCTCGGTTACAATCATTATGCAGATGATGTGGTAGAGTATTTCGTACAGAAGTCTATCGCAAACGGTATTGACATTATCCGTATCTTCGACTGTCTGAACGATCTCCGTAATCTGGAGACAGCAGTAAAGGCAGCCAATAAAGAGAACGGTCATGCACAGATTGCCCTTTCTTATACTCTGGGTGATGCATATACCCTGGATTACTGGAAGGATATGGCAAAGAGAATCGAGGATATGGGTGCGAAGTCCCTTTGTATCAAGGATATGGCAGGTCTCTTAGTTCCTGTAAAAGCTACAGAGCTTGTTGAGGCACTGAAGGAGTCCGTTGATATTCCGATCGATCTGCATACCCATTACACCTCCGGTGTTGCTTCTATGACCTATATGAAGGCAGTAGAGGCAGGCTGTGATATCATTGATACCGCAATCTCTCCATTTGCTATGGGTACCAGCCAGCCTGCTACAGAGGTTATGGTTGAGGCATTCAAGGGTACACCTTATGATACCGGTCTTGACCTTGATAAGCTGGCAGAGATCGCCGATTACTTCCGTCCAATGCGTGAGGAAGCATTAAAGACCGGTCTGATGAATACAAAGGTGCTTGGTGTTAACATCCAGACACTTCGTTATCAGGTACCTGGAGGAATGCTCAGTAACCTGGTATCCCAGCTCAAGGAGATGGGACAGGAGGACAAGTATGAGCAGGTACTTGAGGAAGTACCAAAGGTTCGTAAGGACTTTGGTGAGCCACCTCTTGTAACTCCTTCATCACAGATCGTTGGTACACAGGCTGTACTGAATGTGGTATCCGGTGAGCGCTATAAGATGGTAACAAAAGAGTCCAAGAAGCTCCTTTCCGGAGAGTTCGGACAGACTGTTAAGCCATTTGATAAGGAAGTACAAAAGAAGTGTATTGGCGATACCAAGCCGATCACATGCCGTCCAGCCGATCTGATCAAGCCACAGCTTGCAGATATCGAAAAGGAAATGGCTCAGTACAAGCAGCAGGATGAAGATGTTCTTTCCTATGCCCTGTTCCCTCAGGTAGCAACAGAGTTCTTCAAATATCGTGAGGCACAGCAGAACAAGGTGGACGCAGCAGCAGCTGATACAGACAGCAAGGCTTATCCTGTTTAATCTTTCTGCGAAACATAATATAAGAATAAATAAAAAAATACTCCGGCAAAGATCCGAAAACATTTCGGTTTTGCCGGAGTATTTTAAATTATGTACCAATAATAAAAACAGATCCGATCTGCCGATCAACAACTGTTCTTTTCAATACTGCATTAAATAAAATGATAAATGATAATTGCAATAATAATTCCAAGAATACTTCCCAGTGTGATCTTTACCGAAAGACCAAAGGTCAGTACAAGAATTCCAAGATCCAGTCTGAACGGATGTGTCAGACCAAATTTCTGTCCGTAGCTGAGCCAGGAAAGAGCAGAAACACCTGCGGTTGCCTGAGCAATAAAGCTGCCGATCACGATCCCTGCCAAAAGCAGCAAAAACAATGCCCAGTTATTTTTACCAGCACCACGTGCCATATGATTCACCTCATTTCTATGATAAAATAACATCTGCTTTATTATAAAGGAAGTACATATGTTCGTCAAGGGATTATCTGACAATTTTACGCTGAATTTCTGAACAGTTTCTGAAAGATTACGAAACAGACTTGTGAAATATGGCAGGATAGTGTATGATGCATATGTATGTAATCGAAACGATGTATATAGGAAGATGAGGATTAAAATGAAAAAAGCAAAGAAAAAAAACAGACGGATCATTCCGAAGGTTCTCTTTGGATTTGCTCTGTGTGCCAGCATATTTGCAGGATTCTGGATTGCCCGGACACAGATCGTATTCAGCTCTGTCAATCAAAATAAGGACAACGCTTTCAAGGAGGTTAAGCTTCCGAAGGGCAATTACAAGAGCGATAACAACATCGTCAATATTCTAGTCATCGGTAATGATTACCGTAAGGAGACCGGATATACGGCAGCAGGTCTCCCGGATGTTATCATGATCGCCACACTGGATAAAAAGCACAAAAATCTCAAGCTGACATCTCTGTTGCGTGATCAGATCGTTGAGATCCCCGGACATGGACAGAACCGTCTGAATTCCTGCTTTGGCTACGGAGAGGACGGACCTACACTTCTTTACAAGACCATTGCCCAGAACTTTAATATCAAGCTTGACGGCTATGTGGAAGTAGGCTTTGATGCGGTAAAAGCCATTGTCAACGCTGTGGGAGGAGTGGATATCGAGCTCACAGAGTCCGAAGCTGCTTACCTGAATGCTACTAACTATATCCGCCCGGCGAAATACCGCGCAGTAAAAGCCGGAAAACATACCTTAAACGGGGCACAGGCTCTCGGTTACAGCCGTATCCGTAAAACTGCCAAGGGCATCACGCCGGTCACGCCAAACGGCAAAATGGATGATTACGGCCGCACCTGGCGTCAGAGAAACGTCATTAACGCCATCTTCAACAAGGCAAAGGGAACCTCCCTGCCAAAGCTTATGGATATGGCACAGACCATTCTCAGCAAATATGTAACCACAGATCTTAGCAGCCAGGATATCATTGGCTATATGAAGGACGTGGTGATGATGGGTACCATGGAGATCTATCAGCTGCAGATCCCGATGGATAATTATTTTACAACACAGAGAGATTATCATGCACCGGGTACCACCACAAACCTGGGATCTGTCATTCTGCCGGATATGACAGCCAACACCGCTGCATTAAATGATTTCATCTTTAAATATAAAGGAACAGAAGGGCAGGAGTATACTTACACTGCCGGAACTTCAACCACGACAACCGCGCAGTAAGCAGATAAACACAGGGGTAAAATAGAATTTTGCCCCTGTTATTTTTACACACATTGATCGTCTGTACATCCTTAATCTATCCCTTTTTTGTACACTATCTCTTGCATATTCCTCAGGTATCATGTAAAATATATAAGTATTTATTGCAAAAACTATAAGATAAATGTGAGGTTTATGTATGTGGGTTAAAAGAGTACTCTATGTAGTAGCACTGATTGTCAGTGGTGCATTGGGATTTGTGGCCGCCCGGGGGCAAGTAGCTGTATTGGATACCCTTGATGTGGTACAGAGAGATTACGATACATCTTTATCAAAGGTGGATCTGTCCGGTATCAGGGTCAATTCGGACAATGATATCGTAAACGTCCTACTGATTGGAAATGATTACCGAAAGGAGAACGGTTATTCTGCAGCAGGACTGACTGACACCATGCTGATCGCCACATTAGACATGAAGCACGGTACCTTAAAGCTTACCACACTGATGCGTGATATGCTGGTAGAAATTCCTGATCACGGAAACAATAAATTAAATTCCGCCAATTCTTTCGGCGGGATCGAACTTCTTTATAAAACCATTGCCCAGAACTTCAATATCCAGCTTGACGGATATGTAGAAGTCAGCTTTGATGCTTTTAAGACCATTGTCAATGACGTTGGCGGTGTAGAGATTGAGCTTACCGAGTCAGAGGCAGCTTATCTTAATGCGACCAATTACATCCGTCCGGCAAAGTATCGTACTGTGAAAGCCGGAAAGCATACCTTAAACGGAGCCCAGGCTCTTGGTTACTGCCGAATCCGTAAGTATGCCAAGGGCATCCAGCCTGTAACGCCAACCGGCCAGATTGACGATTACGGTCGTACATGGCGTCAGAGGAATGCCATTACCAGTATTTTCAATAAGGTTAAGAAAATGCCAATGTCCAAATGGCTGGACATCGCAAAGGATGTACTGAAAAAGAATGTCAAAACAGATCTGACCAACAAACAGATCATCAACTATATCAAAGATGTGGTCATGATGGGAACCACCACGATCCATCAGTTACAGATTCCGGTTAATCCGTACTTTTCCGGTGGAAATGTTCCGGGCGTTGGATCCTGCCTTACGATCCAGAAGGAGTATCAGGCCGATGCCATCAACCAGTTTATCTTTAAATATGATGGCAAAGACGGTGAATTTGAATATACCCCTTCCAGTGATGTCAGTGGGTATTCCGGCAGCAGTACGGCTGCTTCTCCATCTCCGGCACAATAATACAGACTTTTCTTATACACTTAAAAAGGAAATCCAAAGCAAGTTTTGCATGGATTTCCTTTTTAAGTGTCATATATCAATGATCACTGATCCGCAGTTTTAAGCAACGAACCATCGTTTGATCAGCCGTCCCAGACAATCGGTATATGTTGCTTTCGACACCTTTTTTGCCGCATAAACCGGAATTTCTTCCAATGTCTGATCATTCATTGTATATACAACTCTGCCAATGATCTCACCTTTTTTAACCGGTGCCGTCAGATTCTTCTTATATTCAAATTTTCTTTGAATCTGTTCCCCTGCTTCTCCCTTGCACAGCGTATAGGAAAAATCCTTATTCACGTATGGGATCACCGATTCCGTCACACCGTTTTTGACCGGGATCACAGGAAGCTTCAGAGCAGATGTCTTATCCTGATAACCGGTACAATTTGCAAAACCATAATCTAACAGAGCCGCTGCCTGGCTAAAACGTGTCTTTGGATCCGGAGCTGCCATCACCACCGCCGTAAGGCTCACAGCCGCACGGGATGCGGTAGCGGAAAGACAATATTTAGCTTTTGATGTGGAACCTGTTTTTAACCCCGTGATTCCCTGATATGTCCGGATCAGCTTATTGGTGTTGGTCAGTCCAAACCGGGTGTCTCCCTTTTTGGTGGAATGAGTGATCTCATCCATCCAGATGGTAGAGTAGTGGCTGATCTGCGGATAACCGGAAATCAATGCTTTGGACATTAACGCCACATCATAAGCACTGCTGTAATGACCGTTTTCAATGGAATCATCCAGGCCATTACAATTCATGAAATGCGTATGCTTCATGCCTAGCTCCTCTGCCTTCTGATTCATCTGATCCACAAATGCCTGCTCCGAGCCGGCAACATACTCCGCCATGGCAACCGCCGCATCATTGGCACTTGCCACGCTGATACATTTGATCATGGTATCCACCGTCTGTGTCTCCCCCGGTTCCAGAAACACCTGGGAACCTCCCATGGACGCCGCATATTCACTGACAGAGATCGGATCCTCCAGATGTATCTGTCCCTTTTCCAATGCATCAAAGATCAGCAGCAGTGTCATGATCTTTGTGATACTGGCAGGGATCAGCTCTTTGTCCTTTTCCTTTTCATATAAGATACGCCCGCTGCTGTTTTCGATCAGAACCGCAGACTGCGCGGTAATATCCATCGCACTGTTTTCTTCAGCATTATTTCCCGCAGCTTTCTTTTCCTCCTGTGCATAAACCTTCACGTTATGTATTGGATCTCCCGGGCTGCCGGCAAGCAGCAGCACTGCCAAAAACAGGGCAAACGCTTTTTGATACTTCATAGGAAACCTCATATATCCTTCAATTACCATAATATATTGTACAAAATGCATGATTATTCCAAAAAATGTTTGGCAACCGCCACATCTTCGTTTATAATAGGTATGAAAAACGCAAAGAAAGGCATGGTAATAAATATGACAAGTAAAGAACGGGCAGAGTTAAAATCCCAGGCAATGACAATGGACAGCATCTTTCAGATCGGTAAAGCAAGTCTGACACCACAGATGACACAGGCGATCCGTGATGCACTCCACGCCAGAGAGCTGATCAAAATCTCTGTATTAAAAAACTGTGCAGATGATCCAAAGGAGCTTGCAAGGATCCTGGCAGAGCGCACCGGTTCCCAGGTGGTTCAGGTCATTGGCAAAAAAATTGTCTTATATAAATTAAATCCTGAGAAGGAAAAGAAGAGAAGGGATGCTGCAAAAAAATGAGCCGGATCGGTATTATGGGAGGCACCTTTAATCCGATCCACAATGCACATCTGACCATGGCTCATGCTGCATATGAGCAGGCCTGTCTTGATAAGATCTGGTTCATGCCCTCCAAAAATCCCCCTCACAAAAGCTCCTCGGAGATCATATCCGAGAAACATCGCAGCAATATGATCAGACAGGCGATCAAAGACACACCGTTCTTTGAATTTTCTGACTTCGAACTGCGTCATGAGGGTACAACCTACACTGCAGAGACATTGCAGCGGCTTCACCGGACATATCCCTCGGATCAGTTTTATTTTCTGATGGGCGGAGATTCCCTGTTTGAACTTGAAACCTGGTATCACCCGGAGCAGATCATGAAAATGACAACGATCCTGGCATTTTCCCGGAACGGAGAGACATTGCAGCATATGCAGGCCAGAGCCGCTTATCTGACCGACCATTATCAGGCAGATATCCGGATTCTTTCCATGCCGGATATGCCTATCAGCTCCAGTCTGATCCGCAGCCGTATTCTGGCAGAAAAGCCGGTGGACCGGATGCTCCCTCCTGCCGTGGAAAAGTATATTTTCCAAGAAAAACTGTATACTACACATTGATATACTACAAAGGAAGTGTAAACATATGCTGGATAACGAACAACTGGCGCAGATCCAGAAGAAACTCCAGAAAAATATCACACCAAAGCGGTACCGTCACACCATTGGCGTCATGCATACCTCAATCTCCATGGCCATGCGCTATGGGGCAGATCTGCAGCAGGCAGCTCTGGCCGGTCTGTTACATGACTGTGCAAAATGCCTTGACGATAAAGAAATGCTCCGGCAGTGTGATAAATATGATATTCCCTGCAACAAAACGGAGAAAAAGCAGCCTTATCTGCTTCATGCAAAACTGGGTGCCTGTTATGCTGCTAAAAAGTACGGTGTAGAAGATGAGGAGGTCTGCAGTGCCATCCGCTACCACACCACAGGATGTCCCGGCATGAGTCTGCTGGAAGCGATCGTATTTACGGCAGATTATATTGAGCCAAACCGCAAAATGCTGGATCACCTTCCGGCCATCCGCAAAATGGCATTTATCGATCTGGAGGAGGCTGTCTACATGATCCTCCGGGATACTGTGGATTATCTTGGAAAAGGAGACCGGGACAAGACGGATCAGATCGAACATCATACGCTGGAAGCATATGATTACTATAAACGATTACATGAGAAAAAGTATGGTGAATAAAAAAGAAAGGAAATTTCTATGGAACAGTCAAAGAAAATGGCATTAACCGCTTATGAAGCATTAGATGAAAAAAAGGCCGAAGAGATTAAAGTGATAGGCATCGGTGAGATTTCGATCCTGGCAGATTATTTTATCATTGCAGGAGGCGGAAGTAAACCACAGTTGCAGGCAATGATCAATAATGTGCAGGAAAAGATGCATGAGGCCGGTTTCGACGTAAAACGCATCGAAGGCAACCGGGACAGCAGCTGGATCCTAATGGACTACGGCGATCTGGTGGTTCACCTGTTTAACAGAGACGACCGTCTGTTCTATGATCTGGAACATATCTGGTCCGACGGAAAACCTGTTGATATTGACAGCCTGCGCTGATATACGTTAAAGAACATCCGTTTGACAAAGCTGCATTCTTGTGATATTCTGATAAAAAGAACTTGTGTTTGCATCTTTTTAATGCATAGAAAAGGAGACACCTACTGTGGAAAAAGGAAGAATATCACCAAAACAATTAGAGATTCTGGAATATATCAAATCAGAAATATTAAACAGAGGATACCCGCCGGCAGTCCGTGAGATCTGCGAAGCGGTTCATTTAAAATCAACTTCATCTGTACATTCTCATCTGGAAACTCTTGAGAAGAACGGCTATATCCGCCGGGATCCCACAAAGCCCCGTGCCATCGAGATCGTGGATGATGATTTCAATCTGGTCCGCCGTGAGATCGTCAATATTCCTTTGGTTGGAAATGTAGCTGCCGGAGAGCCAATCTTTGCAGAGCAGAATATCGAGGGTTATTTCCCATTGCTTGCAGATGACATGCCATCCGGAGAGGCTTTCATGCTTAAAGTCAAAGGAGAGAGTATGATCAATGTAGGGATTTATGACGGAGATCATATTATCGTACATAAGCAGAATACTGCCCACAACGGCGATCTGGTGGTTGCTCTGGTGGATGATTCTGCCACAGTCAAAACCTTTTACAAAGAAAAGGGACACTTTCGTTTACAGCCTGAAAATGATACCATGGACCCCATCATCGTTGATGATGTAGAGATTCTCGGTACGGTAGCAGGTTTATACCGCAGATATTAATATTTCTACTTTTTTGCGCTTGCTGATATGTTATGATCAGGAGCCGGATCACGAAATATACTGAGTGATCCGGCTCTTTTTTCGTGTATTAGGGTAATGTCCGTAACAGATCAGAACTTTTGTTCGATTTTCTATTGACAAACATCTGTTCGTATGTTATATTCATATTACAGAACAGATGTTTGTCATATATTTGTTGTAAGCACACCAAAGTTTTTACCAAGTATATCGAATGGAGGTCTTACTGATGAGAAATTACAAATTTATTGTACCATGTGTGATTATTGCTTTTCTGATGGGATTGCTTGTTATGAGCGGTATCTCCAGGATTTCAGCATCACCGGCGAGGACACAGGCTGCCAATATCCGCGAGAAGCGCGTTATGTCTGTTATGGTCGAGGAAAACGATAGTATCTGGTCCATTGCAGAGTGTTACTATACGGAAGAGTGCGGCTCCATGAAAGATTATATTGCAGAGATCAAAAAATGTAATTCCATCAAGTCAGACACCATTTACGCCGGTTATCCTTTGATCATACCGGTGTGGGCCTCCGAAGCAGAACTCCCGGCCCTCGAAAAGAGTCTGTAATCCCCCCGTCTCCCCTATATAACCATAACTTTTATTAATATCTTTATATCCGCGGAGACATTTACAGTGCTCTTGTATACCCATGATAGCATCTGTTTTGACCAATAAAGCAATCATAGGAAGATGTATTGCATTGTATATTATTCTTATGTATTTTACACCTTTCATATGATGTGCCATATACACAAATATCCCCCTTTCTGCATATGGATTCTCGCTGAAATAATATTGATCCGCCGGTCCGGGCTTTTACAGCATTTCCGGCGGACTTTTATTTTCATAATCCAATATAATATATAACAATATTTTTTACTTTTGCCTTGAATTTGTAACATTTCTTTTGTAGTATATTATGATGTGAGTAAAGCATAGTTTGGATAACTCATAAATAACACGATCCAGCTACAATAGAAACGAGGGAAAACATTGAAATACGACAAGAAAAACATTTACCTATTATTAGCAACTCTGATCATTGGCATCATTTTACTCAATCCACATACAGCTTTTGCAGTAGATTCTGCTGAAGAAGTGGAAGTGGAGACTGACGAATTGGAAGATATCGAATACGACACCAACGATACAGACGGGGTATTTCTGGACATGGATGTCACCCCTAAGGAGTATGATTCTTCCGTTTATACTTCTGCATTAAGTACAGTATATCTGGAAGAAACTTCCGACAGTACACAGGAGCTGTCGCTGTTTACTGATCACAGTATTACTCCGGAACAGATCAAAGTAAATGCCGATGAAGAGAATGGCGTTCTCACTTGCGTCTTTCCAAACACATATAATGCGATCGGTGAATGGAAAAAAAATATTGATAATTCATATGTCAAAAATATATCCGTAGCTTCCACCAGTACCGACATCACAGTAACCGTAAAATACCATTCATTATATGTTCTTTCCACAACATATGATGAATATGGTATTGTCGTTACCTTTTCAAACGTCGATTACTCCATGCGCATCCAACTGCCGGAAGAGATCACAAAAGCACAGATTAAGGATACCGATTATTATTACGATCATAAATTTGTTTTGACGATTCCGGGAAAATGGAAAAGCTTCTATGAACAGCACCCGGTCATCTCAAGAAACAATGTAATAACATCAATTCAGATCACACAGTCCGGTAATACAACACGGATCACCGTAAAAACCTCCCGGCTGCAGGGATACAAATACGAACAAAAGGGAGATTATCTTCTGGTAAAGGTCAATGATCCCCGAAAAATCTATAAGAATATTGTCGTTCTGGATGCCGGTCACGGTGGCAAAGATTTCGGTGCTACAAGCCGGGGAGCAAAGGAAAAGAATATCAATTACAAAATTATATATACTCTGGCAAAAGAATATTTTAACAGCCAGACCTCCGATGTAAAGGCTTACTGGTCCCGGTACAATGACAAATTTATATCCCTGTCGGCCAGAGCCGGATTTGCCTCTGAAGTAAAGGCAGACCTGTTTGTCAGCCTTCATATGAACAGTGCACCTAATACAAGAGCAAACGGCATGGAAGTCTATTATGCCCGCAGCAATAATAAAACCTCCTCCATGGGACTTTCAAGCCGCACACTGGCACAACGCATGCATGAACAACTGGAAGAAAATCTCAGCATCCCAAGCCGCGGTGTTAAAAAGGCTGAATTCTATGTGTTACGACACAATACGGTTCCTGCCATCCTGATCGAACTCGGCTTTATTTCCGGCAATAAGGATCATGGCAAGATTACCTCTGCAAGCTATCAGAAAAAGGCCGCCGAAAATATATATAACTGCATCTCCAATGTATTTAAGACCTACCCAACGGGACGATAAACTAAAAAACTCTTATTACTGATAATGCTTATTTATTTTTTTTATGAAGTGTAACTGCATTGGCTGCACTGCGTTTCTGTGCATCATCCATAGCAGCATAGTGTTTTCGGGTCGTATTAACATCATTATGCCCCAAAACCTCTGCCACCAGATAAATATCACCTGTCTGCTGGTAGAGAGCCGTACCATAGGTACTGCGCAGTTTATGGGGCGTAATATGTTTAAACGTCGTAATCTGGGACGTATACTGATTTACAAGATTTTCAACCCCCTGGACACTGATCCGGCGTTTCTGAATCGAGTAGAAGAGTGCATGTTCATGTCCTTCCTTTGCCTTAATATGAACCCGTTCCTCCATAATATAATTTTTCAGAGCATCTGCAACCTCCATTCCAAAATACACATATTCCTCCTTGCCGCCTTTTCGAATAATTCGGATACGGTTATTTCGAAAATCGACATCTTCAATATCAAGACCGACACACTCTGATACACGGATACCTGTCCCAAGAAATAATGTAAAAATTGCAATATTCCGGCACTTATTTTTCTCATAATACACCTTTTTCATCCCAGACAGATTATCGCCACCTCGTTCTACCAGATCAAGAAGCTCGCTGACCTCATCGGGATCAAGCCGGATAATTTCTCTGTCATGAAGCTTCGGCATATCAACCACCACCGTAGGATTATTCTTGATCAGATCCCTTTTCTGATAATACAGAAAAAAACTCCTCAGGGAAGCAAATTTACGTTTGATGCCACGTTCATCATTGGTAAATACCTGTCCCTCGTAAGTGTAATATTTGAGATATTCTAAATATTCCTCTATGTCAACCGGCTGAAGCTGTTCCAGATCCTGTAAACGGATCTGTGTCATTTCCACATGATGAAACATGGGATTTTGTGCCAGAATGAACCGGAAAAAGGTTCGGATATCATATCCATAACCAATTCGTGTCTTCGCCGTTGTTGTTGGTTCAATTCCGCGAAAATAATCCCTGCAAAATGGTGGCATTGTTTTTAGAAGCTCACGCAGCTTCACAGTATTCTGATTTGAGGTACTTTGATGATATGTTTGTACATTAGATGTTCCCATGAATAACAGCTCCTTAATTATATATTTATCAGACAATATCATATATATTGTACCATATCTCTGTCAGAGCCACAAGGTCTATTTGAAAAACTGGAGTTTATCCAAGAGAGTTATTAAAAAAGACAGACACTACTGCCTGCCCTGATTGGAAACGATCTTTTGAAGCTCATTGATCTCTGATACACCAAGCTTCTGATTTGCCAGATATGACTGTATAAAGTTTTCCAGTGATCCATTATACATCTGGTTCAACAAAGCCTTTGTTTCTATTTCCTGTATTTTTCTCTTTGTAATATTAGCACGGCAAATAAATCCCGGATCCTCCCGGGTAACAGCTCCTTTATCGATCAATCGCTTGATAACTGTATATGTTGTATTTTTTTCCCAGCCAATATACTCCTTGATGATCTTTGAAATATCTCTGGCAGCTAATGCTTTATTAGACCACAATAACTCCATGACATTTAATTCTCCTTCATGTAAACGTATCTCTTTCATGAATCAATCCTCCAGTTTCCTCGTAAACCCCAAATAATATAATCCACAATAGCAAGCTTCATTCTACATATGTATCATCATATGCCAATATTGTAGAACGCAGTTTGAAAGTAAGTCTGATTTTATTCTACCTACTTAGAAGGTTTTCGTCAACGGGAATATGTCTAAAAAATTACATGAATTTTAATTCATTTTGTACAAAAATTAAATTTATTACATTATATTTTCAACAACACACCCAATATTGTTGTTCTACACTTGTAGATACATTGTTTTATAAGGTTTTTCAGCTGATTTTTTAAGCTCATGTTTTTCTATCGTCCCACCAATTCCAACTCTGTTTTTCATTCTACATTTGTAGATTCATTAATAATTTTTGAAAGTATTCCGGCAATGGCGCCTCAAATTCCATATATTCTTTTGTCCGTGGATGGATAAATCCCAGTGTCCTGGCATGAAGTGTCTGTCCCTTTAGATGGTAAGGACATTTCTGCGGTCCGTAAACCTGATCCCCTAAAATCGGATGACCAATGCTTGCCATATGAACACGGATCTGATGAGTCCGCCCGGTTTCCAGCTGACATTCCACATAAGTATATTTGTTATTTAAATGATCCAGAATATGATAATGTGTAATGGCCTCCTTTCCGTTTTTTTCATTCAAAGCCATCTTCTTTCGTTCAATCGGATGACGGCCTATCTTTC
>CAKRHL010000048.1 GCA_934338765.1 uncultured Lachnospiraceae bacterium
GATCAAGGTCACGGATATCTGCCGTGACGGCATTGGCTTTGTTACTACAAGTGTACTGCCAATCGGGTTTTATTTTAACTCCCGTCTGGAGTTTAAAAGCAGGAATAATGCTATTAACTGCGTAGTCCAGATCATCCGTCAGAGTAAGAGCGAGGACGGTCTGTACCATTATGGCTGTACCTTTACCGGTATGCCGGCTGTCTTTGACTATATCTTTGAGGAGATGGAGGAGGAATATAGGAAGACTGAGGCAGAGGCGAATGCTGAGGTGCAGACGCACGGGACAATAGCGGAATAAAGCAGTGGTTTGATATTTATATCTTGAATGATAAATTGATTAAAAGAATTCTCTAAATAAATAAATTGGGGAATTCTTTTTTTAGGTTGACAGAATATGGCAATCATCATACAATTAATTTATGCAATGCATAAAGAGGTGGATTATGGAAGAGGGAAAAAAATTAAGGAAATTAAGAGAAAGTACTGGTATGAATCGGAGAGAGTTCTGTGAATATTTTGAGATTCCGTATATGACAGAAACGGATTGGGAATTAGGGAACAGACGTATGCCACGATACCTTTTAAGGCTGATGGAGTACAAAGTTCACATGGAGAAATTAGAATATAGAGATATGGAATGAATTTTTATTATCAAATGAGGGGATGGAATGGATAAAAGACAAGTTCAGATTATTCGTGATATCAATAATAAACAATTAGTTCTGATTAATGATATTGTGTTTTGTGGACGTCAGAATATTAATTGGAAAAATGTTGAAAATTACATAAAACAATATATTGGAGATTTGACACAAATTGTTGAAACGCAAGATAATATATATGTGGGATCTGATTTTCAAGACGAGTATACTGGTTCAAAGGATACTGCCAGATTAAAAGGAACCCTTGCAAAAGCGAAAGCTAATGCTGCACAGGGAATCCCAGAGCTTGTAAAAATTGCTACAAATAAAAGATATCAGGAGAATTTGAAGGACAAACATATTAAGGATGCAAAATACGGCTGGTATAGATATGATTCAAGATTTGCATTGCCGGTTTTTGATGATAAAGGGGATATTCAAAGATATAATATATTTTCGATTGTGCTGGTGGTGAGACATGCAGTGGATGGAAAGATGTACCTTTATGATATGATTCATATAAAAAAAGAAGCGGGTACCCCGTTTAAACAATTATGTCATACGGTATAAAACTCGCTTCTCTATGTTAGTTAATATAACGGATATCCATAGAAAAGTCAATGGCAGATTTTATTTTTACAATAAGTAAATCTCAGATTATTAGAATTCAGACTATAATAAATATCGAATTGAAAAATCGACAGGAGGGAATCATCATGGAAATAAAAAGTATTTTAATCAAAGACACAACCAAAGAGGAACGGATCCGGATCGTACAGGAAGGTCTCAGCCAGTGCGGAGGAGCCTGCGATTTTTGCAATGGCTGTGATAATCTTGGGGGAGGTGCGGTAGATTCTTTTTATGAGCCATATATCAATGGAGAGAAAGAACTGCGGCAGTTAAACGAAGAATACAGAAGCAATTCGGGAATGGTGAAGTGAAAGGGGAGAATACAATGCACATATATGTAGATGCGGATGCCTGTCCGGTGACAGATATCGCGGAAAGGATCGCACAGAAATTTAAGATTCCGGTTACGCTGCTTTGTGATACCAATCATGTGCTGCAGTCAGATTACAGTGAAGTGATCGTAGTTGGTGCCGGAGCAGATGCGGTAGATTATAAGCTGATCGGTCTGTGCCATAAGGGAGATATTGTGGTGTCACAGGACTACGGGGTGGCAGCAATGGCACTGGGAAAGGGCGCATATGGTATCCATCCGTCCGGTAAATGGTACACCGATGAGAATATTGATCAGATGCTGATGGAGCGTCATCTGAATAAAAAAGCGCGAAGAAGTTCTAAAAGAAATCATATCAAAGGACCCGGAAAAAGAACGGCAGAGGATGACAAGCGGTTTGCGGAGTCCTTTGAAAAGCTGGTGGTGAAGGTTCGGAATGTTTGACAAAATACCCAATTTGGGTATAAAAAGGGTGCGGATTCATGGATTGTTCTGTGTGCATAAAGGAGAAAACGTCACGCCCGGATATCAAAGGAGAACCGTTTCATTTCGTGGGAAGCAGACGGCGTCACCTTTGCATTAAGATAATCCTGAACCGGTGTTTCATTCTGAGTAAGAGGCTGTACCTGTATCTGGCAGGTATAGCCTTTTTCGGCAAGGGAGTCCTGCAGCAGATGGGTGTTGCGTTCGATCAGGTGAAGGGATGCCTCCTGGTCCAGATGGAAATCGGCCTTGATATTCTGGTGATCCTTTTCCAGCCGTACATTCACGATACCCAGGTGATCCATTTCCAGGTGAAGCATCAGGCTGAGCTTCTGCGGGTCCTGCTTTAATTTATCTTTTTTGGTGTAGACATAGAGGTCTCCGTGGGCATTTTGGTTCTGCAGCTTGAGGGGAAGCTGCATATAGGCAAAAGCTTCATTTAAGGATTTCATAAAGTCAATATTACTCTGCATATCGTGAGCCTGTCCCGACAGGTGGCTGGAATCGTCTCCGGAGAGGGTGCTGTTGATCAATGTCTCAAAGGAGTTCATTTTCTGCTCCATAGAATCATAGAAGGAGTCCATCTGTCCGCTTTTGGCAAGCTTATGTGGGGTGATCGTAAAGTTTTCCATAAGAACGCTGTGAAAGAGCTTCTGAAATGCTTCGGTCTGAAAAAGCTTCTGGACTGCAGAGCTGTCAGAATGGGAAATTGCATTCTTAATAGAAGCCAGCGTATCCTCTGCCGTGGCATCTCCGGAAAGAATGTGGGAGACAGTTTCGCGATCAACAGACATTTTCTGTAGATTTTCGGCAAGTTCTGTGCGTTCCTGTGGCTTTAATACAGTAAACAGCTGATCGTTTTCTCTGCCGTAGGAGGTGATATTGTTTAACAGTGTATCGATCACGGCAGGAGTATGCGTTACACTTGCAGAACTCTCATGAGGAGCTGCTAACATTTCATTGATATTCTGAAAGGATGTTTTGGCGGCATCTGACAGGTTATGGAGGAAACGGCCGGCGAAGGAGCGGACAGAAGCATTTGCCTCCGCATTTTCGGTTTCACCGGCAGCTCCGGATAACAGTGATTCTGCATCTTTTCCTGACATATCGGAAGCATCTGTTTCCTGACCGGAATCGGTGGCAGCAGAAGCCTCCGGATTTACCGCATTATCAATGGAAGCCCCGGTTTCTGAAGCGAGTGTTCCTAAAGTGGCAGAGCCGTCGGCTGTATTACCGGATGCGTCTGACTGGGGCTGCAAAAGATGTAGGATCTCCTGAGATTTTGCCTGGAGCTCTGCATCCGGACAGCTTTCCGGCAGAGTGATAGTGTTGTCAGTAATCGCTTTCTGGATCAGAAGGGCAGCATCCTTTTGAGACATGGTACCGGTCTGGAATTGCTGTAATTGTTTCTCTGTCATCGGTGTTTCGGAAAGAAGCTCCTTTAAGGCAGTAAATTCCTGTTCAGACAGGTCTGCGATTGTAGGAATATCAGACAGGGCAGGAGAGGAGTCAGAAGCACCGGTAATGTTGATCAGAGGATTGCCTTGACCATGCGAAGAAAGATCCTGTGCTGTGTTTTCCGGCAGAGCAATTGCCAAAAGCTTCTCTCCAAACATGGCTACGATATTGGATGGACCGTTCTCGGATAAGGTTTCCAAAAGTTGCGGGATCTGCGTGGCAAAGGTTTCCGCTCTGGAAAGAAGAGAGTGGGCACCATTGCGGTATGCGCTGAACTGTGCCACGCTGTCGGCTGTGACATGATACTGCTTGCGGTTCATCAGGCAGAGCGTCACCATATCATCGGTACCCAGATCATATGCCTGCTGCATAAGCTGCTGGATCGACTGTTTGTTGATCGGCATCAGATTATCCATCAGAGCCTTGACGGCAGACTGGTTGCGCTGTGTGGCAGGCAGAGAAGCCTCCTCCAGTGCCTTATTGATCAGCGTTAATTCTGTCTCTGTATAGCTGTTTGGAATGGCGTCCAGAAGAATCCCGGAGGGCGAAATGGAAGAGAGGCGGAAGGCAGCAGTCTGTCCAATGGAAAGGGAGGAGCTGTCTGCAATCTGTCCCTTGATAAGAGTATTATTTTCTAATGTAATGGTGATCTCGTTGTTACGAAGGTCAGAAATCTCTCCGCGGATCACATCTCCCTGACGGATCTGGTTCATGCCGCTTCTGGCAACGCCGTAGCTGCTCATCTGTCCCACGGAGCGGTTGATCTGTCCGGGATTATTGCGGACCGTCGCCTGTTGGCTGTTCATAGTCATATTATTTCTTCGGTTTCCTGTATTTGTCGATGTGATGATCGGATCTGCCATAATGTTCCTCATTTCTGTGCCTTTATTACGATTTGTATATAAACATACATTGCTATCTGCTTTTGACTCTTACATCATATTATATATGTCGGCAGATTTGAAGAAAACATAAAAAAAAACGAAAAAATTAGCAAAAATATCTTGACAATAAAAAATGATAGTGATATCTTACTAATTAGATGTTAGCACTCCACTTTAAAGAGTGCTAACAAATAAAAACAAGGGAGTGATAGTTTGGAGCTGGATGAGAGAAAACTTAAAATACTTCAGGCGATCATCCGGACGTATTTAGAGACGGGTGAGCCGGTGGGATCCAGAACGATTTCCAAGTACTCTGATCTGAATCTCAGTTCCGCTACCATCCGAAATGAGATGTCTGATCTGGAGGAGATGGGATACATTTTACAGCCCCATACATCGGCGGGACGTATTCCTTCCGACAAAGGTTATCGTCTCTATGTTGACACGATGCTTGATGACAAGGCACAGGAAGTGCATGACATGAAAGCGGAGCTGGAGGAAAAGGCAGGAAAGATTGATGATCTGCTCAAGAGTGTTGCGAAGCTGCTGGCAGTGAATACCAATTATGCCACGATGGTTTCGGGACCGCGGTACGCATCCAAGAAGGTCAAGTTCATTCAGATGACACTGGTGGATGACAGCAGTCTTCTGGCGGTGATCGTGCTTGACAACAATGTGGTCAAAAACAAAATGATCCACATGAAGGAATCCATGGATCAGGAAACCGTTCTCCGGTTAAACTTCATTATGAATACAACCTTAAACGGTCTCGATGTCATGGATATGAATCTGGCAGTGATCCAGAAGATCAAAGAGCAGATGGGAGCGCATAACAGCGTGATCGATTCTGTACTGGAGATCATCGGAAATGCATTGACAGAGGATGAAGATCTGGAGATCTATACAAGCGGTGCCACAAACATTCTGAAGTATCCTGAGCTTGCGGATAAGTCAAATGCAGCACAGATCTTAAGTGCCTTTGAGGAAAAGAAGGACTTGAACCAATGGATCGAGCAGGAGCCGGTGAGTGAAAATAATGACAACCATGCGATCCAGGTATACATTGGTGGAGAGACACAGGTAGAATCCATGAAGGATTGTTCCCTGGTGACTGCGACCTACCGGATTGACGATGGTGTTTACGGAAAGGTCGGTATCGTGGGACCAAAGCGAATGGATTACGACAAGGTAGTTGCTACACTGCAATCTATGATGGAGCAGTTAGATGACATATTTAAAGATAATAAATAAGCCGTTAATCAGAGGCTTAGAGAGGTGGTAGAAGGTGAGTCAGGAGAAAGAAACAAACCAGGAAATGACAGAAGAGAAGATGACAGAAAACACAGAAGAGACTGTGAAGGACAGTGAGGTGACAGAGGAGGCTTCTGAGGAGACAACAGAGCAGGAGACTGTAGCTGAGGAAGATAAAGAAGAAAAGAAATCCATCTTTGGCAAAAAGAGATCCAAGCTGGAGGAAAAGATCGCAGAGCTGGAGGATGCAAGAATGCGTCAACTGGCAGAGTTTGAAAACTTCCGAAAGCGTTCCGAAAAGGAAAAGAGCCAGATGTTCGAGGTTGGTGCAAAATCAGTGGTAGAAAAGATTCTTCCTGTGATCGACAATTTTGAAAGAGGTCTGGCATCTATGCCGGAGGAGGAAAAAGGAACACCGTTTGCAGATGGTGTAGAGCTTGTTTACAAGCAGATGCTTGGAGCGCTGGATGAGATTGGTGTAAAGCCGATCGAAGCAGTGGGACAGGAGTTTGATCCCAATTTCCACAATGCTGTGATGACTGTTGAGTCTGACGAGCTGGAAAGCGGAACCGTGGCAGAGGAGCTGCAGAAGGGATACATGTATCAGGATTCTGTGGTACGCCATAGTATGGTAAAGGTAGTTAATTAATGATAATAGAGCAAAGAAAAGAATGATTATAGAGAAAGAGAGGACAAAACTATGGGAAAGATTATTGGTATTGACTTAGGAACAACAAACTCATGTGTGGCTGTTATGGAAGGTGGAAAGCCTGTTGTCGTAACAAATACAGAGGGTGCACGTACAACACCATCTGTTGTCGCATTTTCAAAATCTGGTGAGAGACTTGTGGGTGAGCCGGCAAAGCGTCAGGCAGTAACAAACGCTGACAAGACAATCTCTTCTATTAAGAGACATATGGGAACCGATTACCGTGTTGCCATTGATGACAAGAAGTATTCTCCACAGGAGATCTCAGCAATGATCCTTCAGAAGTTGAAAGCTGATGCAGAGAATTATCTCGGCGAGAAGGTTACAGAGGCTGTTATCACAGTTCCTGCTTACTTCAATGATGCACAGCGTCAGGCAACAAAGGATGCCGGTAAGATCGCAGGTCTTGATGTAAAGCGTATCATCAACGAGCCAACCGCAGCAGCACTTGCTTATGGTCTGGACAACGAGAAAGAGCAGAAGATCATGGTTTACGACCTTGGTGGTGGTACATTCGATGTATCTATTATCGAGATCGGTGATGGCGTTATCGAGGTTCTTGCAACATCCGGTGATAACCACCTTGGTGGTGATGACTTCGATCAGAAGATCACAGATTATATGATCGCTGAGTTTAAGAAAGAAAACGGTGTGGATCTGTCTGCGGATAAGATGGCACTGCAGAGATTAAAAGAAGCAGCAGAGAAGGCAAAGAAAGAGCTTTCTTCCGCTACAACAACAAATATCAACCTGCCATTCATCAGCATGAATGAGAATGGACCACTTCATTTCGATATGAACCTGTCCAGAGCAAAATTTGACGAGCTGACACATGATCTGGTAGAGAGAACAGCAACACCTGTTACCAATGCACTCCGTGATGCAGGTATCACAGCTTCTGAGCTTGGTAAGGTGCTTCTGGTTGGTGGTTCTACACGTATCCCGGCTGTACAGGATAAGGTACAGCAGATGACAGGTCACGAGCCAAGCAAGTCTCTGAATCCGGATGAGTGTGTTGCCCTCGGTGCTTCCGTACAGGGTGGTAAGCTTGCCGGAGATGCCGGTGCCGGTGATATCCTTCTTCTGGATGTTACTCCACTGTCACTGTCTATCGAGACCATGGGTGGTATCGCAACAAAGCTGATCGAGAGAAATACAACGATCCCTACCAAGAAGAGCCAGATCTTCTCTACGGCTGCAGATAATCAGAGTGCTGTAGATATCAATGTTCTTCAGGGTGAGCGTCAGTTTGCCAAGGATAACAAGTCTCTTGGACAGTTCCGTTTGGATGGTATCCCTCCGGCACGTCGTGGCGTTCCACAGATCGAGGTTACATTTGATATTGATGCCAACGGTATCGTAAATGTATCCGCTAAGGATCTGGGCACCGGTAAGGAGCAGCATATTACGATCACTGCAGGCTCTAATATGTCCGATGAGGATATTGATAAGGCAGTTAAGGAAGCTGCTGAGTTCGAGGCACAGGATAAGAAGCGTAAGGAAGGCATTGATGCCCGCAACGAGGCTGATTCTATGGTATTCCAGACACAGAAGGCTCTGGATGAGGTCGGTGACAAGGTTGACGCTTCAGAGAAGTCAAAGGTTCAGGCAGAGCTTGACAGCCTGAAGGAGTTGGTTGAGAAGACAAATCCTGAGGAGCTTTCCGATGCAGATGTTGATGCATTGAAGGCCGGTAAGGAGAAGCTGATGGAGGCAGCACAGGCTGTATTTACAAAGATGTATGAGCAGCAGGCTCAGGCAAATGGCGGTGCCGCAGGTGCAGGTCCTGACATGGGCAACATGGGTGGCGCAGCAGGCACCGGAGCAGGAAATGCTTCTGATGATGTTGTAGATGGTGACTACCGCGAGATCTAATTAAATAAATATGATACAGGGGAATACCTTTTTCCCCGGCATCATTTATGGGATAGACCATTGATTGCGCGAATGCCGCAGGCAGACGTACCGGTTAATGGTCTGTCTAGCTATAAAAGAACAGTATGAGAGATGGAGAGAGTTATGGCAGAGAAGAGAGATTATTATGAAGTGCTCGGTGTCAGCAAAAGTGCATCTGATTCCGAATTGAAATCCGCATATCGTAAGCTAGCCAAAAAGTATCATCCGGATATGAATCCGGGGGACAAGGAAGCTGAGGCAAAGTTTAAAGAAGCTTCGGAGGCATACAGCGTATTAAGTGATCCTGACAAACGTCGCCAGTACGACCAGTTTGGCCACGCAGCCTTTGAAGGAGGAGCAGGCGGTGGAGCCGGTGGCTTTGACTTTAATGGCATGGATATGGGAGACATTTTTGGAGATATCTTTGGAGATTTCTTCGGAGGCGGTCGTTCCAGAGCACAGAATAATGGTCCGATGAAGGGACAGAATCTGCATCATACGATCCGCATTACCTTTGAGGAGGCATGCTTTGGTACCGAGAAGGAGTTAGAGCTGCCGCTGCAGGATGAATGTGCAAGCTGTCACGGTACCGGTGCAAAGGCGGGAACCACGCCGGAAACCTGTTCCAAGTGTGGCGGTAAGGGGCAGGTTGTCTATACACAGCAGTCCTTATTTGGTATGGTTAGAAATGTACAGACATGTCCTGACTGTCGTGGTACCGGTAAGATCATCCGGGATAAATGTCCGGACTGTCATGGCTCCGGTTATATTACCAGAAAGCGTAAGATTTCCGTTACTGTGCCGGCTGGTATTGATAACGGCCAGAGCATCCGCATCCGTGAAAAGGGTGATCCTGGTGTAAACGGAGGACCAAGAGGCGATCTTCTGGTGGAAGTTGCTGTGAGCCGCCATCCAATCTTCCAGAGACAGGGAATCGATATCTATTCCTCTGCACCGATCACATTTGCACAGGCTGCACTGGGCGGCGATGTGCGCATCAAGACGGTGGACGGAGAGGTGGAATATACCGTCAAACCGGGCACACAGACAGATACCCGTATCCGTCTCCGTGGAAAAGGTGTTCCGTCTCTGCGGAATAAGTCCATCCGGGGTGACCAGTATGTCACATTGGTGGTACAGGTACCAACCAGGATGAACGGAGAGCAGAAGGAGCTTCTGAAGAAGTTCGACGAGGCAATGTATGGAAAGCCGGAGACAAAGGAAGAAAACAGTGAACCGGCTGAAAAGAAAAAAGGTCGTTTCGGAAAAAAGAAAAAATAAATAAGACACACTAAAAGGCTGAAATCCCTTGGCTGACCCCGGTTATTTTTGCGGGCACGCTCTCGCTGCAATGCCACACGCAGCGGCACATAATGCCCTTAAAAACAGGGCATAAATGCCGGCGGTGGCAAGCACCCTGCAAAAACATCCGGGGCCAGCTCAAGGGAGGAAGACTTTGGTGCATTGATCTGTATAAAATTTTTTATGAATAGTGATAGCTTCATGCTGGAAGGAAATCAGTGTGGAGCTATTTTTGTTTTCTTCATAACAATAGAGTTTATTTTAAGTCGAATGTTCCGTGTGTGGGTACGCTTGGCTGGGAAACATTATTGTTCCATTTTCACTTTGCCTGCGCGTGAATAAATTTCGTGTCATTTTGGCGGATTATTTCCCGGATCATTGCAGATACTAATACAACGAAAATTAAATCTTTGATACATGAACCGTCAATTATTAATTATTCGTTATACCAGTATAAAAACAGTGATGGAAAGGGGAAATAGTATGTCTGAAATAAAAAACATCTGTGACAAAGGAATGAAGATCCGGGATATTCTGGCAAGGGAGATTCTTGATTCCCGCGGAAATCCTACGGTGGAAGCAGAGGTGATCCTGAAATGCGGAGCAAGAGGTGTGGCAAGTGTACCCTCCGGAGCGTCTACGGGAGCATTTGAAGCGGCAGAGCTTCGGGACGGAGAGAACCGTTATATGGGAATGGGCGTAAGAGGAGCTGTGAAGGCAGTACGTCAGATCATTGCGCCGGGACTAAAGGGGATGGATGCCTCCCGACAGAGGGAGATCGACCAGTGGATGATCGCGGAGGATGCCACAGCCAATAAATCCCATCTGGGAGCCAATGCTATTCTGGCAGTATCTCTGGCGGTGGCAAAGGCTGCGGCGGCCGGAATGAATCTTCCTCTTTACCGTTATCTGGGAGGCTGCGGTGCCAGAGAGCTTCCGATTCCTATGATGAATGTCATTAACGGAGGACGTCATGCGGACTCCTCCATGAATATTCAGGAATTTATGATCATGCCGGTAGGATTTTTGAGTTTTCATGAGAGGCTGGAAGCCGGAACAAGGGTATTTCATACTTTGAAGCGTATTCTGATGGCAGAGCATTATACCACATCTGTAGGAGATGAGGGCGGCTTTGCTCCGGCATTTGAACGGGATGAGCAGGCGCTTGACTTTTTGATCCGTGCCATTGAGGAGGCAGGCTATCAGCCGGGCAGACATTTTCGGATCGCCCTTGATGTAGCGGCAACTGAAATGTATGATGCGGCACTCCGGGAAGGAAAGGATGGCTTGTATTATTTCTGGAAATCCGGAATTTATAAGACACCGGAGGAGATGATCGCTTATCTCAAGGAGCTTTGTGACCGTTATCCGATTTATTCCATTGAGGATGGTCTGGCAGAGGAGGACTGGATGCACTGGGAGCAGTTGAACCGTACTTTGGGAGGCCGTGTGCAGCTTGTGGGGGATGATCTTTTTGTGACCAATACAGAGCGTATCCGTAAAGGAATCCGGCAAAATGCTGCCAATGCCGTGCTCATCAAGGTGAACCAGATCGGTACACTGACCGAGACTCTGGATGCGATCCGTATGACCAAGGAAAACGGATGGCGTGCCATCATATCTCATCGTTCCGGGGAGACGGAGGATACCACGATTGCGGATCTTGCCGTGGCGGTCAATGCCGGGCAGATCAAAACCGGTGCTCCAAGCCGGACTGACCGTGTGGCGAAATATAACCGGCTGCTGCGGATCGAGGAGGAGATATGGTAGAAGGAATGCGCATTTTGTGGGATAGAATCATACAATATAAATAGGGGTTGTAATTTTCAGGAATATTGTTATACTATCAGTAGATAGGTGACTATTTTCGGGAGAGTTCCTGCCATAAAGTGGAAGATTTTAAACTCAGGGGAGCTTTCGGCTCCCTTATTTGTTGTATAAAGGTGGCATGTGAATCACGACGTATCACTTAATATATTGCTAAGTCATTGTATATGTATTGACTTAGCAATATTTGTTTGCTATTCTTTTATACAAATAAAAGTTTTCAATGGAATGGTAAGTAGAGAGAGTATTGTAATGTGGAGGTGTTACGTTATGGCGAGTACGATTCAGGTAAGAGTAGATGATGAATTAAAGGCAAAGTCAGATGCTTTGTTTAAAGATTTGGGAACAGATACGACAACGGCGATCCGCATATTTTTAACACAGGCATTAGCTGCAAATGGCTTTCCTTTCGAAATTAAAAGGGCACGAATAAATCCTTATGAGGCATTAACAGAGAGGGAATTATTGAATAAACTGGAAAAATCGCGGGAACATGCAGCACAGGGAATGGTTGAAGATGCTGCAGCTATATCAAATGAGATAAGGGATAAATAAAATTTTGTGATAATCCCAAATATGAAGTGAGGCGTAACAATGAGTACACAACAAAAGAAAAGCAAATATGAGATTGACATGTGCAACGGTTCCATACTGGACAAGCTGATATCCTTTTCGATTCCGTTAATGCTGTCCGGTATCCTGCAGCTATTATTTAATGCGGTGGACGTTATCGTGGTGGGACGGTTTACCGGAAGCGAAGCGTTAGCGGCAGTGGGATCAACAACAGCCTTGATAAATGTATTTGTTAATTTTTTTATCGGGATCTCTCTGGGATCGAATGTGCTGGCGGCAAGGTTTTATGCGGCCGGGAAGGATCAGGAGATGTCAGAAACGGTACATACGGCGATCACGTTGGCTCTGATCAGCGGCGTTGTCATGGGGATCGTGGGAGTGGTGTCTGCGAAGGGAGCTTTGCAGTTGATGGACACTCCGGATAATGTACTGAATCTTTCGACGTTATATATGCGTATTTACTTTGTGGGGATGCCGTTTTTTATGTTGTATAATTACGGAGCTGCGATCCTGCGGGCTGTGGGAGATACAAAACGTCCTTTGATGTTTCTGATCGTGTCCGGAGCTACGAATGTAGTATTAAATCTGATCCTGGTAATCCGGTTTCATATGGGTGTAGCCGGAGTTGCAATCGCCACCGTGATCTCTCAGGGGATATCCTGCGCATTGGTGCTTCGATGCCTTTATTACTCGGAGGGCAGCTATCAGCTTCGTTTTTCGAAGCTTGGCATGAAGGCACGCTATGTAAAGCAGATCTTTCAGGTGGGTGTGCCGGCCGGGATTCAGAGTACCATCATTAACTTTTCCAATGTATTGCTGCAGTCCTCGGTGAATTCCTTTGGGTCCGTTGCCATGGCTGGATATACGGCAGCCAATAATATTCTGGGATTTTTATATGTGTCCGTCAATTCCATTACACAGGCATGCATGAGCTTTACCAGCCAGAACTACGGAGTGCGTAAATTTAAGAGAATGGATAAGATATTGATGGAATGTCTGGGTCTTACCATGGTGGTTGCATTGGTTCTCGGAGGCGGCTCGTATCTGTTCGGCTCGGAGCTGATGCATATTTATACAAAAAGTGCAGATGTGGTTGCATGTGGTACAGATATCATGCTGTACACCACAGTGACATATTTCTTATGCGGGATCATGGATCTGTTTCCGGGAGCGCTCCGGGGGATGGGGCATTCGGCTGTGCCGATGATCCTCTCTGTGATCGGAACGGTTGGGACGAGAATTGTATGGATCTACTGGGTAT
>CAKRHL010000049.1 GCA_934338765.1 uncultured Lachnospiraceae bacterium
GTGCTGATCAGTGAAAATGGAAAGCTCAGTAATTTTTCTCGGGTTGCAGAGAATATGATGGCAAATTCAATTCAGAGTATTCAGCTTGCTCCTAAGGGAATAGCAACCGAAATTTATCCGAAAAAAGGAAATGATGCGGGTAAGATTGATCTGATCCATGATAAAGACCGGGGAGAGATATCCCGCTATGCGAGAGATAATGGAGTACTCACGTTACAGGGACCTTTCGAATTGAAACAGGGAGGTCAGGGGATTGCCGTGCGAAATCCAGTATATTTGGAAAACGATGATGGAGAGGAAGTTTTTTGGGGATTTACGATTGTGATCATTCGTGTGCCGGATATTTTTGCTGATACCGTGAAGGCTCTTTCAGATTTCGGATACGATTACCGGCTTTCTAAAACCGTTTCCTGCCGGGAGGAGACATATGAGGTGGTTTACAGATCCAAAGGAAAGCTGATGGATCCGGCTTCTTATGCTTTTGAAATGGCAGGGGATCATTGGAAGCTGGAGGTTATGCCGCGTCAGGGATGGTTCAGCTATCGGAGTTTATACAGGTTTTTTGTGGGAGGCATGCTTATTGTCGTTCTTTTTACGGGTCTTACCGCAGCACTTCTGATCTTTTATGAGCACCGGCAGAGATTTCGGAGGCTTGCTGTTACCGATGCCCTGACTGGAATCTATAATCGTCATGGATTTGATGAGAAGGTAGAACAATATCTGAAACAGCATTCTGACAGACCGTGCGTGGGAGTGCAGTTTGATATAGATGATTTTAAGCTGATCAATGATATGTTTGGACATGCTTCAGGGGATAAAGCTCTGCAGATTCTTACACAGACAATGCAGGATTATTTTGGGGAGCCGGCGGTGCTGGGACGCAACGGAGGAGATGAATTTTGTATTTTTCTTCCGGAATGTACTTGTGAGAAGGTGAAGCACCGGCTGGAGGAGTTTACGGAGAGCCGGAGAGTATTCATATATAATGGAGAAGAAAAGGAGTTTCATATTTCACTGGGATATGCAGAATATCCATTACAGGGAGATGATTATCTACACCTGATGCGTTGTGCCGATGCTGCTCTTTATGAGGTGAAGCAGCAGGGGAAAAACGGGTGTATGGCATATCAGAAGGGATTTCGTTCAGAGGTCAGAACACAGCTTGGCTTTGCGTTGAGAGATGTCTCAGAAAATCTTCCGGGAGCATTTATCATCTACCGGGCAGATAAAATGGACGATGAAATTTTATTTGCAAATCGTGAGATGATCCGTTTGACAGGATGTCAGAGCATGGATGAGTTGCTGACATATACACAGGGCAGTTTTCGCAATCTCATCCGGCAGGAGGAGCGGAAAACGGTGGAGCAGGATATCTGGACACAAATTGAAGACGGTCATAGGAACGACTATATACATTTTCATCTGAAAAAACAGGATGGAAGCCTTCTGGAGGTGCTTGATCACGGACGGATCGTGGAAAATGAACGTTACGGTAAAGTATTCTATGTACTAATTATGGATTATGCGTCCATGAAAAGGCATTTTAAAATATGGAAATGAAAAGGTCAGTCCGGTGTCCGGAATCGGTATTAGACAGATTGTCAAGTTTGTGGTATGATGTTCCCTAGTTTTTGTCAAAATACGGATAAAATGTGAAAAACTATTTTAATGAAGAAAGGCTTGAATTTTATGAGAAAAATAAGCAGTATTTTAATGGCAGCACTTTTAGGAGCATTGTGCCTGACCGGATGCGGTGGAAACGATAAGGCAGCAGATACCGTTAAAAACGTATCTTCCGCAACAGTTTCTTCTCCGGCAGCTGATGAAAGCACTACGGTGGAACCGGAGCAGACAGATGATACGGATCTGCTTTCCGGAAAGCATCATGTCAAGATCAAGGTCAAGAATTATGGGACGATCTCTGTAGAGCTTGATGCAGATGTAGCACCGATCACAGTGACCAATTTTGTGCAGCTTGCCAAGGACGGTTTTTATGACGGTCTGACATTCCACCGTATTATTTCAGGTTTTATGATCCAGGGTGGTGATCCTTTGGGCAACGGAACAGGTGGCTCTGACAAGACCATTAAGGGAGAGTTTGCGGAAAATGGTGTAGAGAACAGCATTTCCCATGTTCGTGGTACGATTTCCATGGCGAGATCCCAGGATTATGACAGTGCCAGCTCGCAGTTTTTTATTATGCATAAGGATAATCCGGGTCTGGATGGTCAGTATGCAGCATTTGGAACTGTTACCAAGGGTATGGAGGTTGTGGATAAGATCTGCGAGGATACACAGGTAGAGGATGAGAATGGTACCGTTGCTGCAGAGAACCAGCCGGTGATCAAGAGTATCAAAGTGATCGACTGATAAAATATGGCAGTTACTGTGAATTTATCAGACAGACAATAAAATATTGGTGAATGGGATACCGGTTTTGGGAGGTTTCACAGCGGACTGTAATGTAAAGTGTGCGTTGAGAAAAGACTTCCGCAGACCGGTATTTTATTGTATAATCAGATTGTTATGTAGAAAGTATATCTACAACTGATCGGTGATCAGGACAGGATAAGGAGAATATATTAAAGGAGAGCGAATTATTTTGAACAGACGGAAGAGATGGAATTGTTTTGTGTTGGCAGTGGTCTTACTGCTGCAGATGTGTTGTGGTGAGATTCCACGATCAGAAAGGAATGTGGCGGCGGAATTTGGCATGAATGTAAATAAGGTGTTTGCATCAGATCAGCTACCGGCCGATAAAAGCAAAAAAGCTGCGAAGAGGATGGAAAATATATCAGGAAATACGGAAAGCGCGGCATTTCCGGCAAAGATTGTGACACCATCGGCAACGGAGACCGCACAGACGACAACACCTCCGGCAGTGGAGTCACCTTCTCCGGTACCGTTGCAGCCGGGACAAACGTCAGAACCCCGGCCGACCGAGGTTGTGGATCTGAGACCGGAATCGGTCCGAAGTATATATTTTTGCGGCAGAGGGAGACATAAGGTGATGGTTTCGTGGAAAACATCAGAGAAGGCTTCCTATTATCTGGTATACCGCAGGATTGCCGGACAGGGACAATATATCCGGAGAGCCCGGGTGCAGTCTGCAAAATATCTGGATCATTCGCTGGTGTCGGGACGAAAGTATCAATATAAGGTGATCGCAGTCAATGACATGGACGGAGTCAGAAAGTCGCATGCCGTAACCGGCACATACAACAATAACACTATTGTACACACGGGGCATCAGAAATACAGCTATAAGGAAATGAAGGGAGACATTGAAAGTCTTCAGAAAAAATATCACGGCATTGTGAATGCCAATGTCATTGGAAAAAGTGAAGATGGCAGAAATATCTATGATGTGGTGGTGGGAAATGAAAAGGCTTCCAAAACATTGCTGGTTGTGGCAAATCTTCATGCGAGAGAGTATATGACATCCCAGCTTTGCATGGATCAGATTGAATATTATCTGGAAAATTATTATGCAGGCGAGTCATGGAAAAAGACATTTGACCGTATCGCTGTTCATTATATCCCGATGGCGAACCCGGATGGAACAACGATATCCCAGTATGGCATCAAGGCTATCAGAAGTGCTTCTCTTCGTAAAAAGCTTTACAAAATGAACCGTGGGGCAAGCACCAAAATATGGAAATCCAATGCCAGGGGGGTTGACCTGAACCGAAATTATCCGGTGAGGTTCCGTCATCAGGGAAAGAGAGGTAATATGGGATACAGTGGTCCGAAAGCATGCAGTGAGAGTGAGACCCGTGCGATCAAGGGGCTGACAGATCGTCTGACATCCCGTTATAATCTGCAGGGTGTTGTCAGTTATCATGCCATGGGATCGATCATCTTCGGAGGAAGCGGTCTGGGAGGAAAGCTCCAGAAGGATACAGATAAGCTTTATTATCAGACCCGCAGAATCACAGGCTATGCCAGCGCCGCAAGTTATCATTCCTCATCAGGAGGAGATGGAAATTATCTTACCTACATTCATAATATTAAACGTGTACCAGGGATCACGCTGGAGATCGGAAGGATTACCTGTCCGGGACCGGCCTGGGAGTATCCTTCTATATGGAAGAGGAATAAGATGGTTGTGATCCGGGCGGCAAAATTATTTGTGTAATTTGAAATATAAGCAATACGATCATTTACGTTGAAATATGGAAATACAGACGCGGAGGAAACGGCGATGGAGAGAAATGGAGAAAATTTAAGGATTGATTTTCATGGAAATAAGCTGGAGCTGGCACTGGATGAGATCAAATATTTTGAGGGAAGGGCCATGCGGGTTTTTGTGACTATGATGGATGAGCATCAGATCAGCTTTGACGGCAATCTGGATGAATTGTGGGAAATGCTGGATGGGACGCATTTTATTCGCTGTCATCCGAATTATCTGGTATCCTGCAAGGCGATCTCTGCGGTGTATCCGGCTCATATTCTTCTGGATAACAGGTTGATCGCGATCAGTCCTTATTATCATGAGATGATCTGCAGCAAGGTGGATGAACTTCAGATGTGGCTGCGCCAGAGAAGAACAAAGGAGGAGTGGGGGATCCTGCAGGGAATTTCCGGTACCTACGAAGGCACACTGATTCCGATCCGCCGGGATGAGGATGTTGTCATTGGCAGGGATCCTGAGGAGGCAGATGTGATCTTTGAGACGCCGGAGATCAGCCGTAAGCACTGCTCTATCAGTTATCTGGGACCAGAGGAAGGATTTTTGATCGCAGACTTTTCTACGAACGGTACTTATGTTCTGGGAGGAGACGAGCTTCCGGCAGGACAGCCGGTTCAGGTTCCTGTGGGCAGCCGTATTTCCCTTTCCAATGGAAAAGCAGTGTTTGTTCTGGTCTGATCCGGTATTTGTGATCCGATATGATTGTTATTGATAAAAAACAGCATTATCAGTAGAATGAAAAAAGTGTAAATATTTTGTTAAGTTCGCACTTTTCCGACAAAAATGAACCTCCCATTCTTTACATTTGATTTTTTAAGTGATAAAATGTTATCAGAAACTATATTAAGGAGGATTCTATACAAATGGCAAGAGCTAAACAATCTATGGATGGAAATACCGCCGCAGCTCATGTAGCATATGCTTACACAGAAGTAGCTGGTATCTATCCTATCACACCTTCCAGCCCTATGGCTGATTCCGTTGACCAGTGGTCAGCAGCAGGACAGAAAAACATTTTCGGTAATACCGTAAAGGTTGTAGAGATGGAGTCTGAGGCAGGTGCAGCAGGTACTGTACACGGTTCCCTTGCAGCAGGTGCACTTACTACTACATTTACAGCATCTCAGGGTCTTCTGCTGATGATCCCTAATATGTATAAGATTGCCGGTGAGCAGTTACCATGTGTATTTGATGTATCTGCACGTACAGTATCTACACATGCACTGAACATCTTTGGTGATCACAGTGACGTTTACGCTTGTCGTCAGACCGGTTTTGCTATGCTGGCTGAGACAAATCCACAGGAAGTTATGGACTTAAGCCCGGTTGCACATCTTGCATCACTTGAGGGTAAGGTTCCATTCATCAACTTCTTTGATGGTTTCCGTACTTCCCATGAGATTCAGAAGATCGAGAAGTGGGACTACGAGGATCTGAAGGAAATGTGTCCAATGGACGCTGTTGAGGAGTTCCGTGCACATGCACTGAATCCTGAGCATCCGGCAGCTCGTGGTTCTCATGAGAACGGTGATGTATTCTTCCAGCATCGTGAGGCTTGTAACAAGGCTTATGATGAGCTTCCTGCAGTAGTAGAGAAGTACATGGGCAAGATCAATGAGAAGCTTGGTACAGACTACGGTCTTTTCAATTATTATGGTGCTCCTGATGCAGATCGTGTTATCATCGCAATGGGTTCTATCTGTGATGTTGCAGAGGAGGTAATTGATTATCTTACAAAGGCCGGAGAGAAAGTCGGACTCATTAAGGTTCGTCTGTATCGTCCATGGTCTGCAGAGGCTCTTCTGAAAGTGATTCCTAAGACTGCAAAGAAGATCGCCGTTCTTGATCGTACAAAGGAGCCGGGTTCTCTTGGTGATCCGTTATTCCTCGACGTAGCAGCTACTCTTCGTGAGGCTGGTATGAACGATGTTGTTCTGACCGGTGGACGTTATGGTCTTGGTTCTAAGGATACTCCTCCTTCATCTGTATTTGCTGTTTACACAGAGCTGAAGAAAGATGCTCCTAAGCCACGTTTCACAATCGGTATCGTGGATGATGTTACAAATCTCAGTCTTCCTGAGGTTAAGCCGGCTCCTATCACTTCTGCACCTGGTACAAAGGAGTGCAAGTTCTGGGGTCTCGGTGGAGATGGTACTGTAGGTGCCAACAAGAACTCTACAAAGATCATCGGTGACCATACAGACAAGTACATCCAGGCATACTTCCAGTATGACTCCAAGAAGACCGGTGGTGTTACAATTTCTCACCTTCGTTTTGGTGACAATCCTATCAAGAGCCCATATTACATCAATCAGGCTGACTTCGTAGCATGTCATAACCCTGCATATGTGATCCAGGGCATGAAGATGGTTCAGGATGTTAAGCCGGGCGGAGTATTTATGATCAACTGCCAGTGGTCAGATGAGGAGCTTGACAAGCATCTGAACGCAGAGGCAAAGAAATATATCGCTGACAACAACATTCAGCTTTACACCATCAACGCTATCGACAAGGCTATCGAGATCGGTATGGGTAAGCGTACCAACACGATCCTTCAGTCAGCATTCTTTAAACTGGCTGATGTAATGCCTATCGATGACGCTGTTGAGTTCATGAAGCAGGCAGCTAAGAAGTCTTACTCTAAGAAGGGTGATGCTGTTGTAGAGATGAACTACAAGGCAATTGATGCCGGACTTGATGCAGTTCATAAGGTAGAGATTCCGGATTCATGGAAGAATCCTGCACCAGATGCTCCGGCTAAGGATTTAGAGGGACGTCCGGAGGTTGTTAAGCTTGTTAAGAATCTTCTTGAGCCAATCTCTAAGATGGATGGTGACAGCCTTCCTGTATCTGCATTCGTTGAGAATCCGGATGGTCAGTTCGAGACAGGTGCTTCTGCATACGAGAAGCGTGGTACAGCCGTTACGGTTCCTGTATGGGATCCAAACACATGTATCCAGTGTAACAACTGTGCATTCGTTTGTTCACATGCAACAATCCGTCCATTCCTTCTGACAGAGGATGAGGTTAAGGCTGCTCCGGAGCAGATCAAGCTTTCCGATACAAAGCCAAAGGCTGGCGAGTACAAGTTCGTAATGAGCGTATCTCCACTGGATTGTATGGGATGTGGTGAGTGTATCACCGTATGTCCTAAGGCAGCAGACGGTGCGATCAAGATGGTACCACAGGAGTCTCAGGCAGATCAGCAGCCGGTATTTGATTACCTGGTAGCAAACGTTGGCAAGAAAGACAGCGGATTTGCAGATACTACTCCTAAGGGAAGTCAGTTCAACCAGCCACTCCTTGAGTTCTCTGGAAGCTGCGCAGGTTGTGCAGAGACATCTTATGCACGTCTCGTAACGCAGCTGTTTGGTGAGCAGATGTACATCTCAAATGCAACAGGATGTTCTTCTATCTGGGGTAATCCGGCTGCAACTTCACCATATACAGTAAACAAGGACAGCAAGAAGGGACCGGCTTGGTCTAACTCACTGTTCGAGGATAACGCAGAGCATGGTCTTGGTATGTATGTAGGTCAGAAGTATCTTCGTGACCAGGCTATCGAGACATTGAAGGAGATCGCAGCATCTGATGAAGCATCTGCTGATGTAAAGGCTGCAATCGATAAATACCTTGAGACAAAGGATGATACAAAGGCAAACGTAGAGCCTACAAAGGCACTGATCGCAGAGCTCGAGAAGTGTGGCTGCGAGAAGTCCAAAGCAGTACTTGCAAAGAAAGATTATCTTTCTAAGAAGTCTGTATGGATCTTCGGTGGTGACGGATGGGCATACGATATCGGATTTGGTGGTCTCGACCACGTACTTGCATCCGGTGAGAATGTCAATGTAATGGTATTCGATACAGAGATGTATTCTAATACAGGTGGACAGGCATCTAAGGCTTCCAACATCGGTGAGGTTTGTCAGTTCGCTGCTGCCGGTAAGGAGATTGGTAAGAAGTCTCTGGCAGAGATCGCTATGAGCTATGGTTACGTATATGTAGCACAGATTGCTCTTGGCGCAAATCCTGCACAGGCTGTTAAGGCAATCGCTGAGGCTGAGGCATACAACGGACCATCCCTGATCATCGGTTATGCTCCATGCGAGCTTCACGGAATCGCTAAGGGTGGTATGAACCACTGCCAGGATGAGATGAAGAAGGCTGTTAAGGCTGGTTACTGGAATCTCTTCTCATTCAACCCTGCTCTTAAGGCAGAGGGCAAGAATCCATTCAGCTTCACATCTGAGAAGGGTGTAAACTTCGATGATTATCAGGCATTCCTGAACAACGAGGCTCGTTACACTCGTCTGATCAAGCCATTCCCAGAGAGAGCTGAGAGACTGTTCAAGGAGTCTGAGGATGCTGCAAAGGCTCGTTATGAGCATCTGCAGAAGCTGGTAGAGCTTTACAAATAATTCTATCGGATCAGACTTGTCGGATTGACAGGATTTTGATGCAATAAGTAACTACGAGGAGGTTGTTGCAATTATGCAGCAGCCTCCTTTTTTTCAGTGTATAGAAAAATCCTCGCAACATAGTGAAATTAAGTGGCAAACGTTGTTTTTGCTACGGACAGAAAAATTTCGATGATTTAGGAATGGAGAACACAATATGTGGGAAAATAATATATTAATAACAGAGATGATGAAGTATTATACCGGAGATCCCAAAAGGATCCAGCATTTTATCAAGGTATATCAATTTGCAAAGATGATCGGGGAAATGGAGGGGCTGTCGGAGGAGCTGCAGCACATTTTGGAAACAGCCGCGATCGTCCACGATATTGGGATCAAGCCGGCAGAAGAAAAATACGGAAGTTGCGGTGGAAAGCTTCAGGAGCAGGAAGGGCCGGCAGTGGCAGAAGAAATGCTGCAAAGACTTGGTTACGGGCCGGAGGTGATCCACAGGGTGTGTTATCTGGTGGGACATCATCATACCTATGATCAGATCGATGGCAGCGATTACCGGATACTGGTGGAGGCTGATTTTCTTGTCAATCTCTATGAGGACGGTGTATCAAAGGATGCCGTAAAGAACGCATACGACAAAATCTTCCGGACAGAGACCGGACGCAGAATGTGTTCCCTCATGTTTTCTGTATAAATACCACCGAAGAGCCGGTTTTATTCAAATTATCTTGTCACATACGCTGAAAATAAACAAAATCAGGAAAATGGGTTTTCAAATGTGTAATTTTGTGATAAATTGATTGTCGGAGCATTATCGAAAGATAACAGACAGATTTTGTCAGACAGGTTATTATGATTGGTCTGACAGACAGATTACGAGATTGAGAATAAAGGAGTCAGAAAAATGATTAAGGTAGTAAAGTTTGGTGGAAGCTCTCTGGCAAGTGCATCACAGTTTTCAAAGGTAGGCAAGATCATTAATGCAGATCCGGAGAGAAAGTTTGTTGTTCCAAGTGCACCGGGAAAACGGAATGACAAGGATACCAAGGTTACGGATATGCTGTATGCCTGCTATGCACTGGCGAAGGAGGACAAGAGCTTCAGTAGTGCATTAAAGAAGATCAAGGAGCGTTACGAGTCTATTATCAACGGTCTTCATATGAAACTTTCGCTGGATGATGAGTTTAAGACCATCGAGAAGAATTTCTCGGAAAAAGCCGGCGAGGATTATGCAGCATCCCGTGGAGAGTACCTTAATGGTATTATCATGGCGAATTATTTAGGATATGAATTTGTAGATCCGGCAGATGCGATCCGATTTGACGAGGATGGCAGCTTTATGCCGGAGGAGACAGATAAACTGCTTAAGAAGCGGCTGAAAGGCGTGGAGAGAGCTGTTGTTCCGGGATTTTACGGAGCAAAGGCAGATGGCACCATCAAGACATTCTCCAGAGGCGGTTCTGATATTACAGGGTCTATCGTATCCCGGGCAGTGCATGCCACAAGCTATGAGAACTGGACTGATGTTTCCGGTTTCCTGATCGCAGATCCACGTATTATTGATAATCCGGAGCCGATCAAGATCATCACATACCGTGAGCTTCGCGAGCTTTCCTATATGGGTGCAAGTGTACTTCATGAGGATGCCGTATTCCCTGTCCGTCAGGCTGGTATCCCGATCAATATCAGAAATACAAATGCACCGGAGGATGAGGGAACATGGATCGTAGAGAGTACATGTCATCATTCGGCATATACTATTACCGGTATTGCAGGTAAGAAGGGATTCGTTGCAGTCAATGTAGAGAAGGATATGATGAACTCCGAGGTGGGCTTTGGCCGCAAGGTACTGACTGCTTTTGAGGAGAATGGCATTAACTTTGAGCATATGCCATCAGGTATTGATACCATGACAGTATTTGTCCATGAGCCGGAGTTTGAGCAGAAGGAGCAGAAGGTAATTTCAGCGATTCATCGTCTGGCACATCCTGATACCATTGATCTGGAAGCAGATCTGGCACTGATCGCGGTAGTAGGACGCGGCATGAAGTCCAACCGTGGTACAGCAGGACGCATTTTCTCTGCACTGGCACATGCCAATATCAACGTAAAGATGATCGATCAGGGATCTTCTGAGTTAAATATTATCATCGGTGTCAGCAACGAGGACTTCGATGATGCCATCAAGGCAATTTATGATATTTTTGTAACAACACAACTGTAAAAAGACAATCCAATCATAAACGAGAGGAGGATTATTATGGCAGTCGTTCATGTAACAACAGATAATTTTGAACAGGAAGTAATACAGTCAGATAAGCCGGTGCTTATTGATTTCTGGGCAGGCTGGTGTGGTCCGTGTATGATGCTTGGTCCGGTAGTTGAGGAGCTGGCGGAAGAGGTTACGGATGTAAAGATCTGTAAAGTCAATGTAGATGAGCAGATGGATCTTGCGCAGCAGTTTAAGGTGGTTAGTATTCCGATGCTGATCCTCATCAAGAATGGTCAGGTTGTGGCAAAGGATATCGGAGTCAAGAGCAAAGAAGAGCTTTTGGAGTTTATGCATCAGTAAAGGGCTTGAAAAAGCGTTGCATTTTCTGAGTGAAAATTGTCAATGATAACAGAGTGAAGATACAGAAAGCAGGCAGATATGCCTGCTTTCTTGCTAATCGGTCAGGCGGAGAAACTCGGTCAAGTAGAGAAAATCAATTTAAGACAGGAATTTAAAAATATCCTGATACAGGAGGGCTTATGGCAGACAAAATATATGATGTTGTGATCGTAGGTGCAGGAACGGCGGGGTTATCCGCAGCTATTTATGCATTGCGGGCAGGCAAGAGCGTACTGGTACTGGAGGAGAAAATGTATGGCGGCCAGATCGTGGTGACACCGGAGATTGAAAATTATCCCGGCATTGCCAAAATATCCGGTTTTGAATTTGCACAGGGGCTGTATCAGCAGGCAAAGAATCTGGGAATGGAATATCAGACCGGCAGAGTGTTGAAGATACTGAAAAACGGGAAAATCTACAGTGATCAGGATCTGGAAGCGGCAGAATGGAAAGAGGAAGAGGCAGCGGATGAGGACAGAGAACAGAAATCCGGTGACGGAAAGGATTTCTGCAGACAGGTCTTTCAGATCCGTGCAGAAAAAGGAGATAAACAGGAGAATTATCAGGCACAGAGTGTGATACTGGCAACAGGTGCGAAAAACCGTCCTCTGGGACTAAAGGAGGAGCAGGAAATGGTGGGACATGGGATATCTTATTGTGCTACCTGTGACGGTATGTTTTTCAGAGGAAAACCGGTAGCAGTGGCAGGAGGCGGCAATACCGCTCTGGAGGATGCGTTGTTTTTATCACAGTATTGTGAAAAGGTATACCTGATCCACAGACGGGAGGAATTTCGCGGCGAGCCGGAAAAACTAAAAAAACTGGAGCAGAAGGAAAACGTAGAGATTCTTCGTTCCTGTACGGTGACAGATCTGGATAAAGATCAGGATGGAAATTTGAAGCAGCTGCATGTATGGAATAAAAAACAGGGGAAGGAACAGAGGATTTCTGTGGCAGGGCTTTTTGTGGCAGTGGGGCAGATGCCGGACAATCAGGAATTTGCAGAGCTGGCATCACTGGATGAACAGGGATATATCCATGCCGGAGAGGACTGCAGGACCGGTACGGAAGGCCTGTTTGTGGCTGGTGACTGCCGGACCAAGACAGTACGCCAGCTGACCACGGCAGCAGCGGATGGTGCAGTAGCCGCATTGGCAGCATGTGAATATCTGGGATGATGGAAGATATTAAAAATTAAGTGATATCGCTCCGACTTTGCTTCCGGCGTTTTCACAGTGGGCAGACCTCCTTATGCTTCCTGAGTGTGTTCATTCCGGTATTTCAGAGGCGGCATTCCCATGAACTGCTTAAACTTACCGGAAAAATAATTGCCGTCAGGGTAGCCGCTTCGGATGGCAATTTCCGTCACCGGCAGATCGGTGCTGCGAAGAAGCCTTGCGGCAGAGCGGATGCGCAGGGTATGGAGATATTTCAGGGGACTGGTGCCGTAAATGTCGTGGAATACCCGGCGAAAATGGCGGGAGGACATACCGGACATAGAAGCCAGATCCTCAATGGAGATATCTTCGCGGAAGTGGTACTCCATATAAGCAGCCGTATTGGCAAGGGACACGGTATTGTCGTTTGGTTCCCGGCGGTCGTCTCCGGCAATTCGTGCCAGAGAGGTGATCATCTGCAGGAAAAGACCGCTTGTCATACTCTGGAAACCGGCAGTGTGTGAGATATATTCGTGATGGATCCGGGTGATCAGGCAGTCAAATTCCTCGAAGCGTTCCGGGGAGAGGCGGAGACGTGACTGGAAGCCGTTCTGCTGCGTCAGTGCTGGTTCGATCACGAACAGGGAATGATAACCGGGCAGAGATTTGATATCTCCGAAATCCCGCAGAAAATAGTCCGGCTGAAACATAATATTGCAGATCCGGAAATGATGCGGATCCGTATAACCGTGGGATG
>CAKRHL010000050.1 GCA_934338765.1 uncultured Lachnospiraceae bacterium
GCTGCTGCATTGCCTGCTGCGACTGCATTTGCGGCTGCTGTGGCATCGCCGGTGAAACAGCTCCCATATCCATTGCCCCTGCCATCGGATCCGGTGTATTCTGCATCATTGGTGCAGTCGCAGGCGCAGGTTCAGGCTGCGTTTCCTCCTGTCCCAGACCGGCATCACCAATAAACTTCTGATACAGATCTCTTGCAAAATCAAAAGGATACAACTGCATGATCTGGCTGTCCACAAGATCACCTATCTTCATGGTGAAGGATACCTGAACCAATTCATCGGATAAAAAGTTGGATACAGCCACATCATCTATACTGTCATTCAGATCAACAACACTGGCCGTTGGCGGGCTGATATCTACCTTTTTGTCCAACATAGAGGAAAGAGATGTGGCTGCAGATCCCATCATCTGATTCATAGCCTCGCTAATGGCGCTCAGATGAAGCTCTGTCAATTCCCCATCGGTATTGGAGCCGTCTCCACCCATCATAAGATCCGTAATGACTTTTACATCATGCTCCTTTAAAATAAGTACATTATTTCCTGAAATTCCATCAATATAGGAAATATGAATAAACACGCATGGCTTATCATATTGTGCCGATATCTCATTGATCGTAACATATGATACTTTTGGTGTCGTGATCGTTACTTTATTATTCAGGAGAGTAGACAATGTCGTAGCCGCCGTACCCATATTGATATTGGCGATCTCCCCGACCGCGTCTCTCTCTGCGTCAGTCAGTGTCATTGTCGGTGCCGCTGTTGCTGCAGCACTTCCCGCCCCTGTCAACGCATCGATTTCTTCCTGTGATAACATACCATCCATATATCTATTGCTCCTCCCTTATTACTGACGTCACCCGGACAGCATAAGAATCCGAAATGGCACCAGGCAGTGCTCTGAATTTCTTAATATTGCCTACATACACATCTAATTCATCATCCACCTTGGAATCAAGCTTCACAATGTCCCCTATCTGTATGTTCATAAAATCATTGACAGATATGGTGCTCTTTCCCAGTAAGGCACGAATCGGTATTTTGGCACGACTGATAATTTCCTCAATCGCTTCCTCGTAATGGTCTCCATCCCTCTCCCGCATAGTGGAATACCAATACTTTGTATTTAATTTATCAATAACTGATTCCACACAAGAGTAAGGAATACAGATATTCATCAATCCCTCAACCGTACCAACCTTTACATTCATGGTAACGATTGCTGTCATCTCACTCGGAGAAATAAACTGTGCAAACTGTGAGTTTGTCTCGATCCGCTCAAGACGCGGCGAAAGCTCCGTCACGCTCTGCCATGGATCAATCAGAAGTCCTGTGCATACCTCCATGATCCTCTCTAATATGATCAACTCAATCTCTGTAAACTCTCTAGACTTTTCCAGCGGATTGCCTCCGCCTCCAAGCATACGATCCACAATCGCAAATCCGAGATTGGAAGCCAGCTCCAACAGGATGCTTCCGCTAAGGGGTGCAAAATCAACCACTCCCAACAGTACCGGATTGGATAATGCATTGGAAAACTCAGAGTAAGTATTGGCCTCTGCATTCATCACTTCAACCTGAACCGATTTCCGTAAATACGCCGGAAGATTTGTCGAAAGAAGTCTTCCGTAATTTTCAAAAATAATCTCTAAGGTACGTAAATGATCCTTTGAAAACTTTGACGGTCTGGCAAAATCATAATCTTTTACTGCCACCTTCGGGGTATCATCAATCTCATCAGGATTAATCTCACCACTATTTAATGCACTGAGCAAACTGTCAATCTCATCCTGCGATAAGACATCTCCCATTATCTTCACCTCACACCTGAACTCCTGTTATGCCTGTCCGAAGCTCAGTCAAAATTAGTCACTTAATATAAACTCATTCATAATAATCATATCACATTTGATCCAAAAAGCAAATAATTAATTATACATAAGATTGGTCATGGAGACCTCAACAACCGCTTTTGAATCCAGAAGAGTCTGAATCTTCTCTAAAGCTTCCTTCTTGACTACATCCTCTGAGATGTCATTTACTGTATGAGACTGGATCACACCACGGATCTCATCGGTAAGCTTTGCCTCATTAGCCTTGAGTGTTTCACTTACATCTTTATAATCCTTTGCCTTTTTATTTAAAGAAAGTGTATATCCATCCAGCATTGCATAGTGCATCTTGCCATCATCACCGGATGCAAGGTTTAATGTCTGCTGTGCATCAAAGGCAACTGTATACTGTTCGAGATCCTTGAGAGTATAATCCTGAGCTCCCTCGGAATCCTCCTGATCAAGCTCCAGATTCAGTACAGATGCAACCTGAGTGATCAGATTATTGGTTTTTTGAAATGTTGGCAGCATAACAAAAAACATGATTGCCGTCAATATCACATTGATCACAGTCAATGCTGCAATAATAACACTAAAGATATTTTTCTTCATAAAATTCTCCATTCCTTTCTATCATGATTCCTGATCAGATATAAATAAAATATCATCAATCGATATCACTGTAAATCTTTATCTCAACACGGCGGTTTTTGGCTCTGCCTGCTGCAGTGGAATTATCTGCTATCGGATCAACATCCCCTCTTCCGGAAGCCTCCATGTGCTTTTCGCTTAATCCCTTTTGTTCTACAAAATACTCCAAAACCTTGGTTGCTCTCGCTGTAGACAGCCAACGATTGCTCGGATATTCTGTGGTATGGATTGGATTGCTGTCCGTATGACCCTCAATCTTGATCTGGCGGTCTTTATAATTCTTTAATATGTATGACACCCTGCTGAGAATCGTCTTGGCTCCGGAACGTATCTCTGCGCTTCCGGAATCAAACAAAACGCCACCGCTCAATGAGATCATAACATACTGATAATTTTGATCCATTGTTACACTGACGGAATCCTCGATTCGGTTCTTTTCGGTACCGTCTACTACATCACTGTACAGCTTTCTGGTATCCTTCTCCTGTTTCTTCTTTTCCTCAGCCATGGGATCCTCTGCATCTGTATCCTCCGCAGCCTTTCCCATATCAGAATAATACTCATCAAGATTATTTAACTGTGTGGCACCGCTGGAGATCAGCTGTCCCTCTCCAATTGCCTGTGCCCCACCACTGAATATACTGAAGCTGTTGGACATGGAGGCTACCAGCTCGGAGTATTTCACCTCGTCCACCGATGACATAGAGTATAAAAGCACGAAAAAACACAGGAGCAGATTCATCAGATCCGAAAATGTGTCCTTCCACAGGTCGGTTTTGATTTCTTCCTCTTCTTTTTTTCTTGCCATTATGCCTCACCACCTTCAGCGGCTCCTCCATCACCATTGCCCATATCCTCACGGATCTGCGGTGAAAGGAAGGATTTGAGCTTCTCCTCGATAACACGAGGGTTCTCGCCTGCCTGGATAGACAAAAGTCCCTCCACCATGATCTCTTTCATCGTGATCTCCAGGGCATTATTCTGTTTCAGTTTGAATGAGACCGGCACACAGAGCCAGTTTGCCAGAATAGATCCATAGAATGTCGTAATGATGGCAACACCCATGTTTGGTCCCAGCTTACTCATATCATCCATGTTAAACAACATGTTTACAAGTCCCATAAGAGTACCGATCATACCCCAGGCAGGACCCATACTGCCCAGATTTGCCCAAAACTGTATCTTTTCCTGATGACGACCATCAATGGCTCCCAGCTCTGTCTCCATAATACTGCGAACCAGCTCCGGATCAGTACCGTCTACGATCAGCATGATCCCCTTCTTTAAAAACTCGTCATCCACATCATTTGCTGCTTCCTCCAATGCCAGAAGACCTTCCTTACGGGCAATATTAGATAAACGGATGATATTTTCAATGACATTTACCTCATCTGCCTTCGGCACCTTAAATGCCAGAGAGATCGTCTTTACACACTTTCCAAGCTCCGGGATACTCTTCGCCTGTGTAAGCATACAGCCAAATGCACCACCGAACGTTACGATAGCTGAAGCAGGATCTACAAAGTGACCAAATGCTGTAACTCCACCAGATGAAATAATACCGATGATACAACATGCGATACCAATGACAAGACCCACTATTGTAGCTATATCCATTTTTTCCACCACCTTATGTATGATTAGTCAATCCGAAACGAATTGCACTCACTCCTATATGATTTTACTAGATTTTTTACTTCTTGTCTACTTTCTTTTACAATTATTTTTTTGCCGGTGGTCAGAGTTATGATGGTATCCGGTGTCTCTTCCACCGTCTCGATCAAATCCGCATTTACAGTAATACTTCCGCCATTCATCTTTGTTACATCGATCATTGTCACCACTTCCTTTACATGAAGAAGATGAGCGGTATTGTATGAAATACATACCGCCCATCTTCCGCCTATTGTCATCATATCCCGGAAATCATGCCGCCGGAATACGATCATTTTCTATTATCTCTTAAGATTTACAAGCTCCTCAAGCATGGTATCTGATGTTGTGATAATACGTGAGTTTGCCTGGAAACCACGCTGTGTCGTGATCATGTTAGTAAACTCGGACGCCAGATCCACATTGGACATCTCCAGTGCACCGACTGTAATACTTCCGCTCTTGGAAACCTCCTCACCGATACCGTCAAACAGACCTGAGTTTAAGGAAGCTCGGAATAAGCTCTCTCCCTCAGCCTCCAGACCGGATGGATTTGAGAAAGTTGCAACACAGATCTGCGCCAGACATCTTGTCTCACCATTTGTATATTTTCCGTATATCTTTCCGGTATCATCAATGGAGATTCCACTCATGGTTCCCGCATAATTACCGGCATTCTTGCCGTCCTGATCTCCACGCTTGTAAGTCACCTCACTGGTACCACCCTTGGAGTACTGTGTCAATGAAGAAAAGTCAATCTCAATACCACCGTTGTCATTTGTCGCATCATACTGTGGGAAAGTACTGTCTTTTCCTACATGCTCTGCATCCTCGCCCTGATAAACAGCAAAGTTTACACAATTTCCGGCATACTGCTTATTACTTCTGTTTGCAGTAATAGAGCCATCGGTTCCTACTGTCGCATCCACTGCAGCAAAGTTTCCGGTCTGACTGTTAAAAAGAAGCGGTATAGTACTTGAACTAAGGGTAAACTCACCTGTGTTTTCATTGACACCATTTACAATACCACTTGTCGGATCATTTGTTGATGTGTCAATTCCAAATTTTGCTCCCTTATTACCGAAGGAGATCTGTGCTCCGCTACCGGAATATTTGACAGATCCGTCTGCCTGTACCTCCTTCTTTACAAAGATAGACTCTCCCTCGGAGTTATATACATCGGCTACTCTCGCCGTATATGGAACAACAGAGCTTGTAGTTGTTGCAGCTGGATCAGCGGGATCCTTTGTGATCATCAGCTTTGCGGTATAAAGCTCACCCAGCTTATCATAGAAGCTGAAGGTTACAGGAACACCACCGCCAGTAATATTGTTATTGGCATCCAGAGTCGGTGTCAGCTGTTTATCGTTAGGATCAATATTTCCAAGCAGTGTTGCTGCAGTAGTAGCCGTTGGTTCTGCAGAGGTCTGCTTTGATGTCATAATTTTCAGGTCTGTTGCAATATCCTGTACAATATTTCCGTCGTCATCAGCCATCCATCCCTGTACAATACCACCGTTTGTTGTACAGTAAAGATTTCCGGAAGAATCTACGTTTAAAGCACCTGACTTTGTAAAGAGCTGCTCACCGTTTACATTAACTACCATGAAAGACTCGCCGTTAATGGCTATATCCAACGCACGGTTTGTTGTGGTAGTACCACCGTTTTCCGTAATATTGGTTGTGATAGATGCAACCAGACCACCAAGACCGATCTGTTTTGCATTGGTTCCGGCTGTATTGGTGGTACTGTTTGGACCACTGGCCGGCGAAAGTGTCTGATAGAAGGTATCCGAAAAATTTACACTGCTTGATTTGAAACCTACAGTATTGACGTTTGCGATATTGTTACCAATTACATCCATTTTTGTCTGGTGAATCTTTAATCCTGCCACACCAGAGTAAAGTGATCTCATCATAATAAAACCCTCATTTCTGCACACATTTATGTAAAACCGGATCTGCTGCCCCGTGTGCCAGCGCAGTATCCTGACGATCCTAAAAATGAACCGTCTCCTTTCATGCTGCAGGAATGTCACCGAGATCCGTCTGTCAGTCAGGATCTCATGCCTCCGAAAAGGTCCGGCATCTGACATTTCCTTAAAATAAATTATCCAATCACAGCGCCATCAATATTGGTAAATACGGAATCTGCACTGTCTCCCAATGCTGTTACCACCGTATTGTTTTTTACATTTACGATAAACGCCATATTGTCAACCATAACCAAAGACTCCTGAATTCCCTTTTCCCGCGCCTTCGTTGTACCACTTTCCAAACGCTCCATCTGTGTCTCCGACAGATTGATGTTGCGTCGTGCAAGCCGTTCGTTTGCATGTTTTGAAAACTTTAGTCTGCCGGCATCCTGTTTCTGTTCCGCCGTGTCTAAAATCTTCTGAAAGGATACCTCTGTCTTGGAGGAATTCTCTCTGCCTGTGGCTGTTTTTCGCTGTAACAGCTGACCTGCCATCATATCAATGGAGGTGTAATTTTCATTCAGCTTATGCATAAACATCCACTCCCTCTGCTTTAAGCCTGCTCTGTTTCTTTGTTGGTGTCCTCTGCTTTGTCTGTGCTCTCCGCATCCTTATCGTTGCCTTCTGTATCTTTGTCGGTATTCTCTGTATCCTTGTCTACAGTATCCGGTTCCTTCTCAACATTTCCCTTGATCGTCAATGTAACGCTTGCATAATCGACGGTCTTGTTAATGTCATCAAAACCAATTCCAACAACATACTTTCCTGCCGGAAGGGATGCAAATACACTCTTGTCAATGGTCAATACACCATTCTTATAACTCATCTTATCCGCATCGATCTTTGTAGTTTTTCCATCCTCTGCCATCAATGCGACTGCCAGACCGGTTGCCTCATATCCGTTGGATCCCATGCTGATGCCTGTGATCTTAACATTTTGCGGATCATGATGCAAATAAGTAATCTCCTGCTGTTTTACTGATGGAACATACTGCGAAATCAGATATTTCTCATCTATCACCTCTACAATATCATCATAAGAAAACATCTCTCCATTTACTGATACATACGGCTTATTGTTTTCCATTTTGACATATTCCACCGTGCCCTGTACTTCTCTCTCAGCACCTGTATCAGACGTCTCCCTGATACGCACCTGTTTACCAACTAATGTGTATGCTGACGTATTTGTCGCTGTGCTGTTAAGATTCTGCATCTGCTCCAGAGAGGAGAACTGTGCAAGCTGTGCTACATACTCTGTATTGGACTCCGGCTCCAGCGGATCCTGATATTTCATCTGAGTCACCAGAAGCATGAGAAAATCGTCCTTGTCCAATGCAGATCCGGTTTTCTTTTCGGTTTCCTGTGAAGTCTCTGAAATATTCAACTGACCGTTGTCTACCGGTGCTACTAAACTCATTTAATCACCCTGCCTTTCACAATACCTGCAAACTCCATGCCACAGGCATAAATTTGTGTAAAGAAACTGCTTTTCATACCAGCCTCTCTCCTGCAATCACTGCATTTAAGCTGTGAAATCAACACTTGAACCGCTATCTGGCATGATACCCCGTCGAACAGTCTGTGCTGTTTTCTTCTGGTCTTCGTCTTCCTCATCGTCCGTTTCAAAACGGAACCGGGAACGTTTTCCATTGCCCTGCTGGTAGTTCTTCTGATCGCCTGTATCAGCACCGCCACTCTGGGTAAATGTAAAATCAGACACGGATACCTCCACTGCATCCACTTTCAGATTCTTCTGCTCCAGATTTTCCCGAAGCGTGATCATCTGACTCTCCAACGCAGCCTTTGCCTCTGCATTTTGTACCGTAAAGCTGGCTGTCATCACACCCTCTTTGCTGCTGACAGAAAGAAGCATTTTTCCAAGTCTCTCGGGATTTAACTGCATTTCCAATGTCGTTGTTTCATCCTGTAATGAAGAGTGAATCCGTTCCACCACCTGATTCACAATATCGATCATCTGCTGCAGGCTGACCGGCTGCTGAACCTGTTCCACATCGGAATTTGCCGCCTGTACCATATTTTTCACAAAGCTCATCATGGTCTGTACCGGCGTCTCTGTGGCAGTCTCCTGTGGCTGATCATAATGCATGTTCAGGATATCCGCCTGTCCTTCGCTATCCTCTCCCTGGCGGGACGGATCCTGCATCATAGACTGTGGATCTGCATCCAAAACATTTTCAACCACGCTGTCAGAAGGAACAGTCACTTCTGCCTCCGTAATCTTTGCGAGATCCTTTACGGTATCCGTAGAAGCTGTTTCCTTTTCTGCCGCTGCAGGCAATACGGTAGTCTCTTCCTCATCAGTCGGTACCATCGGCGCATCCTGATCACTTTCCGCTGTCACCGGTTTCTCTGCCACCGTGATCCCATCCTCCGTCACCGGACTCTGTCCCTGATCATTCTGCAGTCCATCAAAAACAACCTGTTTCTGATCTCCTCCATTGTCCGTGACATCCGCATCCTGCTGTGTCACATCCTCAGAAAGCACATCATTGATCAGCTCCGTAAAATCGCTGTCGTCCAATTGGCCTGCTGTCATACTGCTCAGCTGCTGTCCCGTGAAGCCTGTCGTCTCCGTCCAGTCCGCCTCCAGCAATGCTGCGGACAGTTCAGAAAACTGCTGCATCATATCCTCACTGGTAAGAAGGTCTGTGGGATCATCACCGCCATTTGCCTTAACCACAAACTGCTGTAACACCGTCGGATCAAGAAGCTGTATTGCCGTTATTCCCATAGAAGCAAGAACCTGTTGAAATACATCCGGATCCATATCCATGACATCCTGAACCACTGACCCGATCTCATTTTCCACCTGCAAAAAATCACCTTTGGAAAACGCCGGCGTTTCTGCTGCATCGGCACTGATAATAACATTGTCATCAGACGGAACCTGCGTGAGCTGCTGTATTTTGTCTGTGGTATTTTCGTAAGCACCTTTCTGCTTTAAGGACACATTTTTCTTTTGGATCCCTGATACCTTCTTACTCATATCTGTGGTATTCCGGCTGTTATCCGCGCTTTTCATATCTGTCATTACCTTTTGAAAATCACCGGACACCTTTCCTGTACCTGCAACACCGGCGGATGCGGCTGTCACCTTGCCCCCCGGCATTATTGCGTTCAAACTCTGCATCGTTTCACCTCCTTTATTCTGAAATGATCTATGTCAACGGAATAACTCCGCAGACAGCTAATTAATCAACTGCAGATATCTTTTTGGTAATCTGCGCCGCATAAGCACTATCCATCTGCTCCAGGATTGCTGCAGCCTTTTTCTCCTGCATGTTCTGCAAAATATCACACACCAGATCCAGATCCTCTGACATTTCAGACAATCTTACAGCTGCTGCAGCCGCGTCCATATTAGCATAATATGTTCCAAGGGTTTCTGCCTTTTTGGAGTACTGCTGCTTCTTTATCACCTGACGATATATTTTTTCTGCATTATCAGGCTGTATCTGTTCATAGTAGCTCTGATATTCTGAAATATCAGGTGCCTTTTCATTAAATACAACTTTTTCATCAAACTCCTGTACACGTTTATTAAAGGCATCCTCGGAATCCTTGTACTTCTGAAGCTTTTTGACCTGTGCCTCCAGGTCTGCAATATAATCCGCATTGGCAGTTGTGGTTCCGTTTTCGGAATCCAGCTGGCTCTCCAGCTCCTTAATACGTGCATTTGCAGCTTTCAATGTGGTGTACTCATAATCTCCTTCTTTCGCCTGCTCCTCCTCGGACGGTATCGGAAGGATCTTGTTGACAACCGGTACATCCTTTAATACCGGATACAATACATTGCTGCCAATTCCACCCACATCAAACTTGATAAGACAGGCAAAGATCACCAGCCATATGGCAATGATTGCAAGAGCGATCAATACCGTTACAACTCTGCTCCCACCTTTTTCCCTGTCTAACATATTATCGTCATTTTTTGCCATGATACTTACCCCTCTCTGCCTGTTTTCCTGCCAAATCGAAAGCTGACCAGCTCATTGATCTCTTTCTGCTCTTCGGCATTCAATTCTTTCTTAAAATCCTCAAATGCATTTTCCTTCAGCTTCTCGTATGTTTTTCTCTCCTTCATGGCTTCATTTAGCTTTTCTCTTGCCTGAGAGACTTTTTTCTGTTGATTAAATACCACTACCTTCTGTAAACGGATATTGTATTTAATATTCTCCACACCATTTTCCAGCTGCCTGATACGGAACAGATCCAGTACGGCACTGATCTGCTGTCGAAGCTGTTCCTGCACCTCGTCTTTATGCTTTTGAAGCAATTCCAATTTTCCCTGTTCCCTTTGAAGCTCCGCCATCTGCACTGCATACTCTGCCTTTGCCTGATCCTCCAGCTTCAATTTGATCTGCAGAATACTCTCCATAGAAAAGACAAATCTGGCCATATATTATGAATCCTCCTCTGGGAAAAGTGCCTCCAACCGCTGAACGCTTTCCTCAAAACTGATCTTTTCATAAACATCCTGCTGTAAAAACTCATTGACAGCATCAATCTTCGCCAAAGCATGATCAATGGAAGGGTTGGAGCCTGCCTTGTATGCACCGATATTCACGAGATCCTCTGCCTCTGCATAGGTAGCCAGTACATTTTTCAGCTGACCGGCCGCTTTCTTATGCTGTGAATCCACGATACTGCTCATAACACGCGAAATACTCTGAAGTACATCGATCGCAGGATAATGGTTCTTCTGGGCTATCTTACGATCAAGCACGATATGACCGTCCAATATACTCCGGGCTGTATCGGCGATGGGCTCATTAAAGTCATCACCATCAACCAGTACCGTATAAAGTCCGGTAATAGAACCTTTGTCTGACCGTCCCGCTCTCTCCAGAAGCTGTGGCATCTCCCCGTAAACACTTGGCGGATACCCTCTGGACACCGGTGGTTCTCCGGAAGCAAGTCCTATCTCCCTCTGCGCCATAGAGAAACGTGTCAGGGAATCCATCATCAGAAGCACATCTCTTCCCTGATCCCTGAAATATTCTGCCACTGCCGTTGCCGTCATCGCTGCTTTTTTGCGGATCAGTGCCGGCTTATCCGAGGTCGCTACGATCACCACAGACCGTTTCATGCCCTCCGGTCCCAAATCTCTTTCAATAAACTCCCGCACCTCACGGCCTCGCTCTCCGATCAGCGCGATTACATTGATATCTGCCTTTGTATTTCTCGCAAACATTCCCATCAGTGTACTTTTACCGACTCCACTTCCGGCAAAAATACCGATTCTCTGTCCCTTTCCTACTGTGATCAATCCGTCCACAGCCTTTACTCCCAATGGCAGTACCGTATCGATAAGTTCCCTTGTAAGAGGATCCGGCGGCTCTGCCTGTACCGAATAACCGTACGGACAATGAAGCTCGGAACCATCAATGGGATTGCCCAGTCCGTCAAGAACCTTTCCCAGCAGCTCATCTCCCACCATTACTTTTAACGGTGCTCCTGTATTTTCCACACGACTGCCGAGACCTACGCCCGCCGTCTGGTCATAGGGCATCAAAAGAACCCTGTCATCACGAAAGCCAACCACCTCTGCATTGATCACCTGATTGTTATCCTGAGTGATGATATGGCAAAGGTCATTCAGTTTTGCCGACGGTCCGATAGATTCCACCGTCAACCCTACAACTTTCGCCACCTTGCCCAGCTTTTTCTCATAGGACTGATTCAGCAATATTTTGTATTTTGACAGGTCGATCTCAACCATCCTTCTTCCTCCTCAGGCATCTACATGATCATCAGCATTTTTATCTGGTCTTTTAAATTCTGCAGCTGTACATCCAGACTGCAATCTATGATCCGCTGATCCGTCTCAATAATACACTGATTTTCCTCCAGGCTGTCATCCTCTGTTATATCAAAATCCACGCCCTCGGAAACACAGCGTCTGAGCTCTTCCTTCCGTCCGGATATCCTTAACACATCTGCCTTGGAAACCCTTAAGCAGACACTTTTTGTCTTGTCCAGCTGATTGAGAGCCTGATGGATCAGATAAACGATCACATCCTTCTTGTCAGAACAGATCACGCCGGTTATCTTTTCGATCAATGCAGCCATGATCTCAGCAAACTTCGGTTCCAGTTCTTCCTCCTGTGCCTTTAACGCCTGACGCTCCTGTTCAATCTGCTGCTGTAGCTTCAATGCTGCCTCCTTCAGGCGTTCATCAGCCTGAACTTTTCCCTGTTCAAAGCCCTCATTCCGACCTTCCTCCTGCGCCTGTTCCCTGATCTGTGCAGCCTCTTCCTGCGCTTTTTGAACAATCTCCTGCGCCTCCAGACGTGCCTGTTCCAAAAGCTCCTCCCTTTCCTGGGAGGTCTCCTGCTGCATTTTTTCCCGTTCCTCTCTGCGAACGTCATCCATGTTCAGAATATTCATGCCATCCTGAAACCCATCTTCCATTTCCCGATTCCCGGTCTCCGGATCAGAAAACACCTGCTGCTGTAACAGCTGTGGCACAAACTGTACCATCTGATGATCTGAATTAATCACTCTTGTATCATCCTGATCCATCTGAAAATAAACAGATTTAATCAAATTAGACAACGATCTCGTCACCTCCACCTCTGGAAATGATGATCTCTGCTGAATCCTCCAGCTTACGGATAATATTAACAATCTTCTGCTGTGCTTCCTCAACATCCTTCATACGGACAGGCCCCATAAACTCCATATCCTCTTTGATCATTGTAGCCAGACGTTTTGAAAGGTTGTTAAAGATAAGGTTCTGAACCTCTTCATTGGATCCCTTCAATGCAACAGCAAGCTCATTATTATCTACCTCACGAAGCACACGCTGTACGGAACGA
>CAKRHL010000051.1 GCA_934338765.1 uncultured Lachnospiraceae bacterium
AGATTATAAAAACCAGAAAAAAACCGTCAGTCTGGAGGTAAAAAGAGATGGAAGTGTGATCGTTCATGAGTTAGCTCACAGGAGGCATATGGATCATTCGGCATTATTCTGGGCAGAGGTAGAACGGTACTGCCCGGAGTATGCGGATTATAGAGAGCAGTTAAAAAAGTATCAGACGGTTTAAAATACCAGAAGTCTTATGCGGTAAAAGATCTGACATACAGCACAGAAAGTGTATCATAAGAAAAGGAGGAGTATCAATGGAGTGGATCTATCCGATTCTGGGAAAGCAAAAGTGCCTGCCGTTTTATTTGTCAGGTATTGGGATTGCGGAGCCGGAGTATCATGTGAAGAGAGATGAGGGCCTGGTGTCTCATGAGTTTTTGTATACCCGGAGCGGAAAGGGCAATTTACACATAAACGGAGAAAGCTATTTGCTTGAGGAGCGCAGCATATGTTATCTGGGGCCGGGGATTCCCCATGAATATTATCCTCTGGAGGAGGATGACTGGACGACCTGCTGGATCGTTTTCCGGGGTGAATATTTAGGGGAGATGATGAGGGGGCTGGGTTTTGTAGACTTTTTATATGAAAAAAATGTCGTGAATGAGAAGATTGAGAATATATTTCACCGGCTGCTGGGAGCAGCGAAAGATCCGTTATACGGAGACGAATATTGCTCTGTTTTGATATATGAATATATTATGAGTATCCGTCAGGCGCTGATGGAGCATAAAAATTATGGCGGACACGGATCAAGAGATATATTGCAGCATGCTGTGATATATCTGAATGAAAATTATACATCGGATGTTACACTGGATAAACTGGCAGAGATCAGCGGAGTGACGAAACAGCATTTTTGCCGTGTATTTAAAGAACAGATGAGGATGCGTCCCATGGAGTACCTTGCCAGACGGCGTATGGCGGCTGCGAGAAATCTGCTGCTCACAACCGAAAAAAGTATTGCGGAGGTCGGGGAGGCGGTGGGATATGATAATCCCACATATTTTGGCATGGTATTTAAAAAGTACGAGGGGATCACACCGACGGACTGCAGAAAAAGACATGGGACAAGTCTTACCTGGTGACAGTGTCATAAAGTTCTCGGGAGAACAGAAATTGGAGAATGAAATAGATGTTCATATTACTGGAATTTATGAATTATTTCAGATTGCCATGATCCTGTAAAAGGTCATATAATACAGACAGAATCTATATTTTATGCACCACATACAAGGAGGGTATTATGGTGAGAAAAATCTTGAAACGGGCAGGAGTATGTTTGCTGAGTGCTTCTATGATCCTGACAAGTAATATGGGGATCACGGGAGTGAGTGCATCTTCACGGAAAGGAGCTGCCGTGAGTACAAAAACAGGAAGTATTGTGATCGATGGCAACGACATTAAGGCAGATAATGTAAATGGTCTGACTTACAAGGGCTTTGGTATGCTGAGTGCCAATTCCACCAGTGATCTGCTGATGGATTATAAGTCACAGAGTCCGGCAAAGTATGCCGAACTGATGCAGTATCTGTTTGGCGGAAAGTATCCGATCTTTACCCATGTAAAACTGGAAATGGGAAATGACCGGAACAATTCCACAGGACCGGAGAGTTCCACTATGAGAACAAAGGGAGAGAAGGCCAACGTGCTTCGTAACCCGGGATGGCAGCTGGCGGCAGATGCCAAGAAGATCAATCCAAATGTCAAGGTCAGTATTTTATCATGGCGTACTCCGAAATGGGTCAAGGAGGACGAGGATAAATATATCTGGTATAAACAGAGTATTCTGGCTGCATACAAGCAGTATGGCTATATGGTAGATTACATTAATCCAAATACCAATGAGGCATGGAGCAGCAAGAGCGATGTTGCGCGTACCAAGAAGTTTGCAAAGTGGATCGCAGCAGAGAGCACAAAGACTATTGCGGATGAGGATGCGTTAGAGCTGTTCAAAAAGATCAAGCTTGTTGTTTCCGATGAGGCCAATGTTGTCAGCGATGACGTTGCGGAAAAGATGAAAAGTGATCAGGAGTTTATGGATGCCGTAGATGTGGTGGGATATCATTACAAGACGGCAGACGATAATAACGGTGCAATGAAATGGCTTGCAGAGGAAGTGGACAAGGAAGTATGGAACAGTGAGGAACAGGCAACCTTTTCCAATTCCGCATTTCGTCCGGCAGGAAATGACAAGGCACCGAATGTTGAAGGTACAGGGATCGGCGGATCCGGCAGTGCTTTGGAAATGGGCAATACCGTGATCAAAAGCTTCGTAGAATCCCGGCGTGGCCATGTGATCTATCAGCCGGCAATCGGTTCTTTCTACGAAGGAGCGCAGTATTCCTTCAAGGAACTGGTCAGTGCCAGGGATCCATGGTCCGGCTGGATGCATTATGACGCAGGTCTGCTGATCCTTGCACATATCAGTAAGTTTGCCGTAACCGGATGGGAAAATGAGACCAATACCGCAGGCATCTGGCGCGGGGTTCCTTCGGCATGTGAGACATCGGCAGTGCAGGGCAATGGAAGCAATGCCGTGGATGGACGTGGCGGCGGAGAGAACTACATGACTCTGGCTGCGCCGGATAAGAGCAATTTCTCTACGGTGATCGTAAATGACAGTGAATATCCAATGACATATACACTTAAGACCAAAAACATGAATCTGAAAGCAGACCGGAAGCTGGAGCTTTGGGAGACAAGAGCGGCAGACGACGGAGCATTTAATGAAAATTATATGAAATGTATTGATGAGCTGTCAGCCGATGGAAATGGTGTATATTTCTTTGAGGTAAAGCCGAATTCTGCGGTAACCGTAACCTCTCTGGATGTTTCAGACAGCAAGGAGCATACGGAGCCAATGCCTGTGGAGGGCGAGCGTACGGTTCTGGATACGGATGCCACAGGAGATGTACAGAATGTGGAAAACGGATATCTGTATGCGGATGATTTTGAGTATACCGGTAAAACCGTGCCTGTTCTTGACGGTAAGGGAGGATTTACCGGCGAAACAGAGGATTATATCGCATCCCGGGGTGGTGATAAGGGAGCAATGGCGCGTTATACCCATACCTTAAACGGAGCATTTGAGGTATACAAAAATGCAAGTGGAAATCACGTACTGCGCCAGCAGGTGGATAAACAATCCACAGGTGTCGGAAGTGCATGGAACAGCGGAGATCCGGTAACTCTGATCGGAGATTACCGCTGGACGAATTACACCGCTTCCATTGATGCCCTGTTTGAGAGAGAGGCCGAGAAGCAGTATGCCCAGATCGGTATCCGTCAGACGGCAAGGAGCACAGCGCTCACAGAGACAGCAGGTTATTCCCTGAAAGTAAATGATGATGGTACCTGGATCTTATATAGGACTAAGGCAGGAACATCTTCCTCAAAATCGATAGAGCTTGCAAGCGGTTCTGTAGATGTATCCAAGGTAGCACCGGGAACCTGGTTCCAGCTTAAGCTCCGTGGCGAGGGTAATCTGATCAAGGCATATATCAATGATTCTCTCGTGGCAGAATATACAGATGTCAATCCGATCACATCCGGACGTGTTGCGATTGGCTGTGGTAATACATATACCAGATTTGACAATCTGGCAGTGACCAAGATTAAGGGACAGACACCATATTACAATGAATATCTTGATAATATGGAGACATATGATCTTACACCTCAGAAGAATGAAAAACTAATCTACAATGATAAATGGTCACGTACCTGTGCTAATCAGGGCATGTTTACATACCAGAGAAGTGCCTCTTACAGTACAGGAGCCGGAGCTTCTCTTACATATACCTTCCATGGTACGGGGCTGGAGCTGATTGGTTATAATGCAGCAGATGCCGGAACACTTAATGTTACGGTAGACGGTGAGTTATATAAAGAAGCAGATCCATTATGGCAGGCGGATAATATGTGCACCGCATACCAGATCAGTGGTCTTGAGGATGCAGAGCACACCGTAACAGTGGAAGTGGCAAGTGGAGGTATTGCAATTGATGCTGTTGCTGTTCTGGGCCCGGTTTATGAGGGAGAAGAGATCAGCGTGGCTCCGCAGACAACCGGCAAGGAAGCAGGTCTGCCGGAGGAAGAGCTGCCGACAGAGCTGGATGAAAATGTTGTTCCGGATATCACAACTCCTTCGGAGGAGCCGACAACCATTCCGTCAGAAAGTCCGGCACCGGGCAATCTGACGGATACTTCTCCGGCAGCACAGACATCGCCGTCTGCGGTACCACAGGGTGCTGCTCCGGCTACGGCTTCTTCTATCAGCAAGGGGTATACTTTTAAGGTAAAGGGAACCACTTATATTGTGAAAGATGCGTCACAGAAAACGGTTGCATTCAGGAAAGCTGCCGGAAAGAAGATCAAGACAGCGGTGATCCCGGCAACAGTAAAGATTACAGCGGATGGAGCAGTACAGACCTTCCGTGTGACCGAAATATCCGATAAGGCATTTGCAGGCTGTAGCAGTCTGAAAAAGGTAACGATCGGTAAAAATGTTACCTCTATTGGCAAAGAAGCATTTGCAAAGGACAAAAATTTAAAGAAGATTGTGATCAAATCCTCCGGATTGAAAAAGGTTGGCAAAAATGCCATCAAGGGAATCTCAGGAAAGGCAAAGATCTCCTGTGGAAAGAAGAACGTGACAGCATACAAGAAGCTGTTTACCGGCAAAACAGGATACGTAAAGTCAATGAAAATTACAAAATAAATTCGTAAGGAATTCTTAAAAAACACATGGAATGTTCCGTGATATAATAACGCTATACTAAATATATGGAATGATTATTCTATATGAAGGGGAGGGTAAATATGCGTTATATATTACGGAACATTCGTCTTTTTATGACAAATCAGCGGGGGATATATCTTTTATCCATTGCCGCTGTGATGTCGTCTGTTTTTTTACTTCATTTTTCCTATTCATTATATCAGTCCTTTATGAAGGAAAAGGATGCCCAGAGTGTGGAGGCGGATTGGCTGGGCGCAGATCTTCTGGATCCGTATACACAGCAGGGTGAGCTTGGGGATAGTGATTACCGGATCATTCCACGGAAGGGGGTAAAATATGTCACTATCAAAGATCTCAAACGACTGCTGAAAAATCTGTCCGAAGAATTTCAAAAGGAGTTACTGGATGTTGGAACAGAGGTGGTTGTGGATAATGTTCTATATACGTGTTGGTTTGGCGTGGAGAACGGAGAGATCGTGATGTCGAAGCAGTATCGGGACAATATCACAGCGCATTCTTTGCCGGAAGGAAGATTTTTTACAGAGGAGGAGTACAAAGAGGGACTGCCGGTTGCTCTGGATGAGGCAATTATGTCTAAGAGTCAGAAATCACCATATATCGATAGCATCCGGTCGAAGGATGGTAAATACCTGACCATTGCGGGAAAAAAGTACCGGATCATAGGAAAACATTTTTGTGATGATCAGCCCATTGTCCCAATCACATCCCTGCCGGAAGACTATCCTCTGTATAATTTTATAGATTTTGAGTTTGGGAAGTCCGTCAACAGTCTGCAGTACACGGAGTTAAAGGATGTGGTAGAGGAGACACTGGGGGATCATGCATCCCTTCCGGATATGGATCTGCCGGATATGGATAAGATTTATCTCTACAATACGATGATCATTATTGCGGTTCTGATCGCAGTGGTTTCGGCGTTAAATTTTGTGATCCTGTATCAGTATTTTCTGGAAAAAAGGCAGGAGGAGATCCGGGCAATGAGGATCTGCGGGATGAAGCGGAGACGTGCCGTGGTGATGTTTCTGGCGGAATGTATCTGCCTGACACTGCCGGTTTATGTGTTGTCGGTATTTCTGTATGACCGGTTTGCCCTGCGGATGATGAGTTCTTTTTACACTTATGTGGATGATCATTACAGCCTGAAACTATATCTGGAGCTTTTTGCGATTTATTACATATCCTCGCTGATCATTCTGCTGGTTTCTATCTGGAGACGGCTGCAGGGAGAAGGAAGGATGCGGATTGGAGGTGGAAGAGTATGAAATGGAGATATGCCTGGAGAGAATTATGGCATCATCCGTTAATGATGCTTTTGATCTTTGTGCAAAACGTGGTGGTTTTTGCGGTAACGGTGAGTATGATATCTACAATTGTTTCCCGCTATAATACCTACCGGGAGATATCAGATCTGGTGTCCGGAAATGGTGCTGTTTATACATTGGAGAGTTACCAGGATTATTACAAGAACAAGGAGGGCGAATGGCATTACAGCTGTGCATACACAAGAGAAGAAGTTGAAAGCGGCCTGACGGATGCAAAGGTGCAGGGGTGCTATAACTGGGGTGTGGGCATTGACGGGGATGTGCAGGCATGTAGTCTGACCGCATATGATGATGCGTTGTGGAAGTGTCATCGGCCGGCAATCGCAGCAGGAAGATGGTTTTCTGACCGGGATAAACAGACGGAGGAGCTGGAGGTTGTGATCGCACAAAAAGGAGGAAAGGATGGCAGGTATCAGGTGGGAGATACCCTGAGTGCAGGAAAGGAATTGAAAGATTGGGTCAATGAAGGTGATGATACCCAGATATCTTTTAAGGTTATTGGCATTATTGAAAACGGAGCTTCCATTCTGGGCTCCAAATTGGAGGGAAAAAAAAGTAAGGAGGACTACCGGACATTGTTCTGGGATTATTATGATTATTATAATGACGGCTTATATCTTTTCGGGATACAGTCCGATCTGCTGCGGTGTAAGCATCAGCATGCCGGTGCGTGGACGGAGAAGATGTTAGGGGAATGTTTCTTTTCCTGGGAAACCGAGGATCCGAAGGTGATCAGCAGCAATCAGGAAAAGGTAATGAAAAACGCTACGGCTACAGATACCAAAGACTATGAATTGATCCGAAGGGAGAGTAAAAAGTATATCTGGGAACAGGTCCGGATGATCCTGCCGATCCTGATCACATTATGTATCATGACGGTTTTATCTACGGTCTGTAATATGGCGATCATGGTTCAGAAAAGTCTGCGAAATTATGCGGTGTATTACATTAATGGATTGTCGTGGAAAAAGTGTAGGTCAATCCATATATTCAGCATGATACTTCTGGAAGGAGGAAGCTTTCTTCTGGTGACGGCGGGATTGGTTTTACTGAAGTTTGGCGGTGTGCTAAAGCATACGGTGATTTCACCGGGGCTTTGGCAGATGGCGGGATGTCTGTTGTTATGTCTGTTATTTACAATGTTTGGGATCGGTGTGGTACGCCGGGAGACCCATGGAGTGAGTGCAAAACAAATATTGACGAGAGGGGGAGAATGATGATCGAAATAAAAAATCTGAATAAAGCGTATAATCTCGGGGAGGAGAATGGCTGTGAGGTATTAAAGGGAATTAATCTGACGATTCCTGACGGGGAGATGACAGCCATCATGGGAGCAAGCGGCGCAGGCAAAAGTACTCTGTTACATATTTTGTCCTGTATTGACCGGTACGACAATGGGGAGTATCTGCTGGACGGAGAACTGATCGGGAGAATGGGGGACGCCCGGATGGCAGAGATACGAAATGAAAAAATGGGAATTGTCATGCAGGATTTTGCTCTGATCGAGGATTTTACCGCACTGGAAAATGTCATGATGCCATTGGATTTCTCTGCAAAGAAACGCAGAAAAAAGGAAAAAAGAAATATGGCACTGGAGGCATTGGAGGCGGTTTCCATGAAAGAATATGCCGGGAAACCGGTGTGTAAGCTGTCCGGTGGCCAGAAACAAAGAGTAGCGATCGCCAGAGGGCTGGTGAATCATCCGGAGATTCTTTTTGCGGATGAGCCAACGGGAGCATTGGATTCTGTGACAAGCGGGGAAATCATGAAGCTGCTGAGGACCTTAAATGAAAAGGGAACCACGATGGTGATCGTGACCCATGACAGGCTGGTGGCAGAAAGCTGTGATCGTATTATAAAAATAGTGGATGGAAGGGTGCAGGATATTGCGTGAGACATTAGTAGAAATAAAACTGGCAAGTAAATATTATAAAACAGATACTCATGTTGTGGAGGCACTGCGGCGGATCAGTCTCACGTTTGAACGGGGAGAATTTGTGGCAGTGACCGGGGAAAGCGGAAGCGGTAAGTCCACACTGCTGCGTGTGATCTGTGGTCTGATCCCTCTGGATGACGGAGACTTATTATTGCATGGAGAGTCATGCTTTTCCTGCTCTCCGGAGGAATGGAATGAGATCCGCTGCCGGGAGATTGGCATGATATGGCAGGATTACAAGCTGATCGAGCATTACACGGTAATGGACAATGTGATCATGGCGCTTCGTATTGCCGGAATAGAAGAGAATGTACAGGAAAGAGCTTCAGAGGCATTGCAGCGGGCCGGTCTGATGGATTATGAAAATCATAAGGCAGGGCAGTTATCCAGCGGGCAGAAGCAGCGTCTGGCGATTGCGAGGGCTGTTGCAGTATCGGCTCCGATCATTCTGGCGGATGAACCTACCGGCAATCTGGATCACCAGAGCAGTCTGGAGATTCTCCGGCTGCTTCGTGATGTGGCAAAGGACAGTCTGGTGATCATGGTGACTCATGACTTTGCGGAGGCGCAGGAGTTTGTTTCCAGAAAGGTTACGATCCGGAATGGGCAGGTAATGGATGATGTAAAGCTGCAGGAAACGGATGGACCAGATGAGCAGACCGGGGACAAAAAGCAGCGTCAGAAAACGATGGATCCCGGTAAGGGCGGGTTACAAAGGAAAGCAGATCGTAAAGATATTTTGTATTTTGCATGGAAAAATATCCGGGGTCACAAGGTGAAGACCGGGCTGATCCTTCTGCTGATGATGCTGGTTGCCGTGATCTCTTATGGTTCCATTGGAGAAATCCAGATGTTCCGGGATGACCGGATCGCCAGAGTGACGGATGACTCGATCTTTGGAGAGCAGGACAGGACGAGACTTCTGGTGAAACGCTCCGATGATGCTGTAATGGGAAAGACGGATCTGGAGGAAATAAGGAAGCTGTCCGAAGTGGTGGCGGCGGATCTGTACGGAGCGGTCAATGAAATAGAGTATACAATAAGTTCCAGAGATCAGAAGGGGTATATGAAATCTGTTTCTGTACTAAAAAAACAGGACATTAAAAAAGGAACCATGGCAGAGAAAACGGGGGAGATCGTTGTGTCCCGTGGTGTAGGCGTCAAAAAAGGAGCTACGGTCAACATATCTTTTCAATGCAGGAATTACTGGGGGAGTGATGAAACCCTGAAATATTCCTTCCGGGTGACGGGGATCTGTAAGGCTCAGACACCGCAGGTTTATTTTTCGGATGCGTTCTGTGAAATGCTGTATCTTCCGCTGGCATCAGAGGAGCTTACCATGAATTATGGCCGGAAGGATGGTAAATATCTGGGAAGCCAGCGGATGATCCCGTTTATCAGTGATGTGGCATCCGGAGCCGGCGTGACGATGGCAGATACCTTTCAGGTACCGGCATCGATCCTGTATTCATTTGACAAAAAACTGAAAAAAGTTTTTGCGGGGGCAGAGCAGCTGGAGGTGGGAGACAGAAAAATCCCGGTACAATATATCAAAAAGACCCACAGCAGTACTTTGTTTTTTCTGGGAGTCAGTGAACCGGTATTTCGTGAATGTTACAGTGATTACGGAAAGGAACAGTCGGGGGAGCTTTCCGTCTATATCAAAAGCTATAACAGTACGGATCGTGTGATCCGGAGTCTCCGGGCCAAAGGATATGACGGGGTAAGCACGTACCGTGCCAGCAAGACGGAGTATGATCCGGACCGGCTGCAGCAGAGAATGAGTATTTTTGAGATCATGGGAGCGATTCTTGGTGTGATGTTTCTGGTACAGATCCTGGTGCATATGATCTTTTACCGGATCCGGCGCACAGAGGAGTTTCTGATGCAGACTCTGGGGATAACGGTGGACCGTTTGCTTTGGATCGAGGCGGCAGAGCTTGTTATGGAGCTTATAGCGGTGCTTATCCTGGGAGGCATTGTGGTGTGGCTTTTGCATTATAATGGGGAGGCCCGGGTGATGTTGGATTATTATACGGTCGCAGGAGCCGTGTGCGTGCTTTTGTACAATGTTGTCTGTGTGTCTGCGTCATGGCTTTTACATTGCAGATTTTATAAAAAGTGGTTCAAGCGTCAGATCATGTAAGGAGGGATGGCTATGATCCGGGTAGAAAATCTGGAGAAATATTATGATCGTCACAAGAAAAATGAAAAACATGTGTTACAGAAGATAAATCTGGAGCTGCCGTCACATGGTCTCGTTGCCGTGGTGGGAGAGAGTGGCTGTGGAAAGACGACTCTTTTAAGATGTATCAGCGGTCTGGACTGTTTCGATGATGGCCGGATGGTATATGAAGGAAAACATGTGATCATGCCCCGGAAGAATCCTATGGAGGAATACCGGAACCGGAATATTGCATTTATCTTTCGTAATGAATATATGAGAGAGGAAATGACGGTTCAGGAAAATGTCCGGATGGCATTGGTTCCGTATGAGCTTTCCGGGGAGGAAGAACAGGAGCGGATCCGGCTGAGCCTGGAGGCGGTGGGGATGGAGAAGTACAAAAACCGCCGTCTGGAATATCTTTCGGGAGGGCAGATGCAGCGGATCGCTGTGGCAAGAGCCTTTGTAACATGTCCAAGGATTATTTTTGCAGATGAACCCACCGGCAATCTGGATGAGGAGAATACCATCCGGATCATGCAGCTTCTGCGGGCCTTTTCCGAAAAAGCACTGGTGGTTCTGGTGTCTCATGAACAGGGTATGGTCAGAGGTTTTGCAGACAGGATCATTCATCTGGAGGAAGGACGGATCGTATCTGACATGGAAAACAACGCAGCGGAACAGATCCGCCGTATGGAATGGAAGGATATTTATCTGGGGGAATATTGCCGGACGCAGCAGAAGCTGGAGCGTTTGCAGGTTCAGTTTTATGAGCAGAAAGAGGCAGTGCGGGAGGAGACAGAGCAGGAAAATACCGCACAGGAAAACACCATTCAGATCATTCACCGTAATCACAAGTTTTTTGTCAAAGGGACCGGTGAGGAAGAGATCATTCTGTTAAAGGACAGCGATTGTAACGTGGTCGATGGTCCGCGGCCGGAGTATATGGATACATTGGACGGACAGGAACTCGGCCTGGAGAGTATTTCACAGTCTTTCAGGCAGCATTACCGGCTGCCGGAGCTCTTAAAGGTTTCGAACCGGCTTTCGGAGAGGCATGGCAGATGGCTTTTTATGTGGCTGACGCTTTTATTGTTTACGGTGATCACATTCCTGATATTTACTGACTACCGCTCCAGAGATTCTCTGAATAAGCTTGCCCTGCAGACAACAGACAGTCATTTGGTGACCTTTGATTTTTCTCAGGGTTTTACACGGTCGGGGATTGAGATTTTTTACGATCAGTATATGATCGCAGAGGGATACAGCGATATTGCGCCGGCGCTCAATGATACCATGAATTTGCAGTATGACGGTTATCTGCAACTATCCGGTCATCTGTGCAAGGTGCAGGATTTTTCCATGATTTCCGTTAAGGAGATCTCGACGGCGGATATACAATACGGAAGGATGCCAAAGAACCGCAATGAGATCGTGGTGGACCGGTGGCTTTTAAAACGTGCAAGACAGGATAATAATATTCTGCGGGAATTATTTCAGGACGACAAACAGTTTCTGGGGCAGAAGGTGTCCTTCGTTACAGGAAATCCCGTAACGATTGTTGGGATCGGCAGCAGGGATGAGCCGTCCGTTTATGGCAGTGATACCCTGCGGCTCAGTATGGCATATGAGCTTCCTTCTGTGATAACAGCCGAAGAAATCAGTGCGTTGTATCCAAAGAAATATAAAGATCTGTACCTGAATGATAATGAGGTGCTCGTTTCGGAAAGAATCCTGGCACAGACGGAGGGCGCCAGTGATAAAGAAAAGAAGGAAACGATTTTAAAGACCCTGAAGGATCTCACAAATGTGGAATGTTACACTGCTGGAACTTTTTCCGAGGAGGGATATGATTATATCATTCCTGAGTCGTTATGCTACGATATGATCCGGGAAAAAGCAATTCAGGATCACAAATGTTATGCCTATGCACAATCTCCGCAGAAGATGATCGCCCAGATCCGGAAGGATATGGAACGGGGGAAAGATAATTTTCCGGTTGTGATGCAGCAGACGACACAGGAACAGTTTCAGAAAGCACTGGAAGAAAAGCATTCCATGCTCCAGATGGATTATGAATATTTGATTGCTTTTGTTGCAGTTGTGTTTGTTGTGATTCTTGTGCTGATCTGGTTTCAGATCCTGTCCCAGAGAAAAGAGATGATCGTCAGCCGGTTCGTGGGGATCAGACGAAGCGTACTGTGGAGAATGAAAATGCTGTACGCCCTCCGGAATATAGGTTTTGTATGTCTGCCGGTTGTGATGATATGCTGGATCGTGGTGCAGATTATGTCTTCGATTCCGTCATTAAATTATTATGTGGATATGGCCTGGTGGGTGGCACTGCTTTTCGGAGGCGTGCTGACCGGACTTGTCACGGCGGCATATGGAGTTGTCTGGAAATGTAATCTGCCGGGATTTCTCCTCCGACATACGGAATAATGCAAAACATCAAAAAAAGAAAAGAATTGACAGGACAAATGGATGCATTAAATGCTTCACTGGGTGTCTATCTATCACCGGATGATGCTGACCGGCATGGAATTACCATATCGACAACCCTCCTCGTATGTGGTAAACTTTTACCATACAAAACAACGACAACAGAGGTGATATACAACAATGATAGCTATAATAGACTATGATGCAGGTAAT